>NZ_BMKZ01000005.1 GCF_014644735.1 Caldalkalibacillus thermarum
GCACTGAAGGGATTGGTTGGTTTTTAAAACAGGATAAGAAATGACCAAGAGAGTACCCTCAAACAATGAATCCGCTTACATCCATGATGGGGATAAAAAACTCTGCCCGGAAATACTTGACTCACACTCGCTCCCGGCTTCTGTTAGACAAAATGAAACGGATGAGCTAAAATGAGACATACATTCGGATTGAAAAACAGTTCTCAACCGCACAGCTAGTGGAGGTGACGTTTATGGGGAACGGCCATAGCGGGCAACAAGAACGGGTGATTCCTTTGTTGCCTCTGAGAGGGATTATCGTTTATCCCACAATGGTCTTGCATTTGGATGTAGGCAGAACAAAGTCTGTCAACGCTTTGGAAAAAGCGATGGTTGATGAACATCAGATTTTGTTGGCAACGCAAAAAGATGTACATATAGATGAACCGTCTGAAGACGACATTTACCGCGTGGGAACCATTGCCCACGTCAAACAAATGTTGAAACTGCCCAACGGAACCATCCGGGTGTTGGTAGAAGGCTTGTACCGGGCCAAAATCAAGGAATTTATTGCCGATGAAGAAGCTTTTATTGTCAAGGCCGAGCAACTGGCTGACTGGGACGACAATGAGCTTGAAACGGAAGCGTTTATGCGTGCGGTATTAAAGCAATTTGAACAATACATCTCATTATCCAAAAAGATTACTCCGGAAACGCTGGCTACGGTCAGGGATATTGACGAGCCAGGACGCCTGGCCGATGTGATCGCCAGCCACCTCTCCCTCAAAATCAAAGACAAGCAAGACATTTTAGAGACGATCAATGTCCGCGACCGCTTGGAAAAAATTTTGACCATCTTAAATAACGAAAAAGAAGTCCTGGAGCTGGAACGCCGCATCGGCCAGCGGGTTAAAAAGTCCATGGAGAAAACCCAGAAGGAATATTACCTGCGGGAACAAATGAAAGCCATCCAGAAAGAACTGGGAGAAAAAGAAGGCCGGGCTGGCGAAGTGGAAGAGTTGCGCAAACGTCTCGAGGAGAAAAACGTTCCAGACCGCATTAAGGAGAAGGTGGAGAAGGAACTGGAACGTTACGAAAAAATGCCGCCCACTTCCGCTGAAAGCAGCGTCATCCGCAATTATATTGAATGGTTGCTTAATCTGCCTTGGACTGAACAGACCGAAGACCGCATTGATATCTCCGAAGCGGAGAAAATACTGGACGCCGATCATTACGGCCTGGAAAAGCCGAAAGAGCGCGTGCTTGAATATCTGGCAGTTCAAAAACTGGTGAATAAAATCAAGGGACCCATCCTGTGTCTGGTCGGACCTCCTGGCGTGGGCAAGACCTCACTGGCCCGTTCCATCGCCAAATCTATGGGACGGAAATTTGTGCGCATCTCCCTGGGAGGGGTGCGGGATGAAGCGGAAATCCGGGGACATCGCCGCACCTACGTGGGAGCCTTGCCGGGGCGCATCATCCAGGGCATGAAAACTGCCGGTACGGTCAATCCTGTTTTTTTATTGGATGAAATTGATAAAATGGCCCATGATTTCAGGGGGGACCCGGCCAGCGCCTTGCTGGAGGTCTTGGATCCGGAGCAAAATAGTACGTTTAGTGACCATTTTATTGAAGAACCGTATGATTTGTCCAAGGTGATGTTTATTACCACGGCCAACACCACCCATACCATTCCCCGTCCCCTGTTGGACCGGATGGAATTGATCTATATCCCCGGCTATACGGAAGTGGAGAAAAAGGAGATTGCCCTCAATTACCTTCTGCCCAAACAAATGGAAGAGCACGGTCTGAAAAAGAATCAATTGCAGGTGAAAGAAGAGGCGGTTTACAAAGTGATCCGCCGCTACACCCGGGAAGCCGGGGTGCGCAACCTGGAAAGGCAGTTGGCCGCCATTTGCCGTAAAGCGGCTAAGACGATTGTCGCCGGTGAGAAAAAGCGGGTTGTGGTGACGGAAAATACGTTGGAAGAGCTGTTGGGCAAACCAAAATACCGCTATGGATTGGCAGAAGTGGATGACCAGGTGGGGGTGGCCACAGGGCTGGCCTGGACATCAGTGGGTGGTGACACTTTAAGTATTGAAGTCACTGTTGTCCCTGGCAAAGGAAAGCTGACCTTAACGGGCAAATTAGGAGATGTGATGAAAGAATCCGCCCAGGCGGCTTTCAGTTATATCCGTTCCAAAGCGGAAGCATTGGGTATTGATCCGGACTTTTATGAAACGAAAGATATCCATATCCATGTGCCTGAAGGGGCGATTCCCAAAGACGGTCCCTCAGCCGGCATTACCATGGCCACCGCCCTGGTTTCTGCGCTCAGCGGCAAACCGGTTTCCAAAGAAGTGGGCATGACGGGAGAGATTACCCTGCGCGGCAGAGTGCTGCCCATCGGGGGGCTGAAAGAAAAGGCTTTAGCCGCCCACCGGGCCGGTTTGAAAAAAATTCTCATCCCTAAAGAGAATGACAAAGATATCGATGAGATTCCGGAAAGCGTGCGTGACGAACTGGCCATTGTCACTGTCGAACATATGGATGAAGTATTACAGCATGCCCTTGTAGACCAAAAGGGGGAACAGGCATGAAGGTGACCCAGGCCGAACTGGTGACAAGCGCCGTCAGTTCCAAACAATATCCACAGGAAGCCCTGCCAGAGATTGCTTTGGCCGGGCGTTCTAATGTGGGTAAATCGTCTTTTATCAATAAATTGATCAATCGCAAAAATTTAGCCCGGACCAGTTCCAAACCGGGAAAAACACAAACGCTTAACTTTTATAGAATCAACGGACAGTTTTTCTTTGTTGATTTGCCAGGTTACGGCTACGCCAAAGTATCCAAAACAGAGCGGGAGCGCTGGGGGCGGTTTATTGAGGAGTACCTGACCACGCGCCAGCAGTTACAGCTCATTTGCCACTTGGTGGATATCCGCCACAAACCTACCAGGGATGACCAAATGATGGCTGACTGGCTACAAGCTATGGCCTTGCCCCGGCTGGTGATCGCCACTAAAGCAGATAAAATCTCCAAGGGAAAGATAGCGAAACACCTCAAAATCGTAAAAGAAACGCTGCAACTTGCTAAAGACGTGCCGCTCATTGCCTTTTCGGCAGAGACCGGTCTTGGCAAGGAAGAGGTATGGGCCGCCCTGAAACCCTATATTGACCACAAGGTTCCAACAACGCTAGAAAACAAAAGTGACTCACCGCCA
The DNA here is from genome assembly GCF_014644735.1 of Caldalkalibacillus thermarum. Classification (NCBI taxonomy): domain Bacteria; kingdom Bacillati; phylum Bacillota; class Bacilli; order Caryophanales; family Bacillaceae; genus Caldalkalibacillus; species Caldalkalibacillus thermarum. The sequence continues at coordinate 3,203 of NZ_BMKZ01000005.1, forward strand.
AGGGGCCTTGCCTGAAAGGGTTGGCCTTTGTTCGCATAGTTTTCACATTTTAACAGAAAATAAACCTAATAAGTCTGATATAATGAAACTGGAGTAATAGTCGTCCAGTGTGGACTCTAGGAAACACAGGTTATGGGGTTAGAACTTGAGGTGAAACAGATGCATCTGTTGACGGTCAGTCTAAACTACAAACGGGCACCGGTTGAACTGCGTGAACGCTTTACCTTGACCAAAGAAGAGATTCCCCTTGCCCTGGATCAGCTGCAGAAAACGAAAAGTATATTAGAATGTGTGCTTTTGTCTACCTGTAACCGCACAGAAGTGTTTGCTGTTGTTGATCAACTGCACCGGGGCCGGGACTTTGTCACCAAGTTTTTAGGCGAGTGGTTTCACATCGAACGAAGTGAATTTATGCCTTACCTTGACTTTAAGGAAGATGACCAGGCCATTGAACACTTATTCAGGCTGGCCGTTGGTCTTGACTCCATGGTGATCGGAGAGACACAAATTTTGGGGCAAGTGAAAGAGGCTTTCTTTGCGGCCCAACAAGCAGGGGCGACCGGTACCATTTTTAACACCTTGTTTAAGCAAGTGATCACCTTAGCCAAAAGGGCCCATTCCGAGACGCAGATCGGCCGGCATGCCGTATCGGTCAGCTATGCTGCCGTTGAATTAAGCCGCAAAATTTACGGTCATCTTAACCGGAAAACAGCCTTGATTATTGGTGCCGGCAAAATGAGTGAACTGACGGCTAAACATCTGGCCGATAACGGTGTGACCGATATCTTGGTGGCCAACCGCACACTGGAACGGGCCGAAGGGCTGGCCGCCAAGTTTGGAGGTCGTGTCCTTGCCTTTGACCAACTGGGTGACGCGTTGTGCGAGGCCGATATTATCATCAGCTCCACCGGGGCCAAGGGCTATATTTTAACCCGCCAGGATGTGGAAGCTGCCATGGAGCGGCGTCCGGCCCGCCCGCTCTTTATGATCGATATTGCCGTTCCACGGGACTTAGATCCTGCTATTAATGATATAGAAAATGTGTTTCTCTATGATATTGACGACTTGAACGGGATCGTGGAGGCTAATTTGAGGGAACGGGAAAAAGAGGCTGAAAAAGTCCAAGTGATGATCCAAGCAGAAATGGAAGCCTTTAAACAGTGGGTGGCCACTTTGGGCGTTGTCCCCTTGATTACTGCCTTGCGCCAAAAAGCAACAGCCATTCAGGAAGAAGCCATGCGGCGCATTGAAAACAAATTGCCTGATTTAACAGAAGAAGAGCTGCGGGTGATCCGCAAGCATACAAAAAGCATTATTAATCAGATGATGCATGATCCCATTGTGCGCCTCAAAGAAATGGCCGCTGAAGCCGATGCCAAACGGTCACTGGAGCTGTTCACCAAAATCTTTGCCCTTGAAGACGAGTTAGAAGAGCAAGAAAAGATAGAGCAAGCGAGAAAGCTGGCCGAGAATCTGGATAAACAACAAAAAGGGTACAAGGAAGGTCCTCCCAAAGAACTTCCCTTACAACTTTAAAGGAGGTTCTTGCCCTCGTGCTGATGCACAGCTGGTTTTATTCTCTACTCTTGGTGCTATACATCTTCAGTCTGCTTTTGTACTTCATAGATATGCTCCAATCCAACCGGAAGGCCAACAAGATCGCCTTCTGGTTGCTTTCTATTGTCTGGGGTTTGCAAACCGTTTACTTTGCGGCCAAGGCCGCCCAGCAGCAGACCTTGTTGTTTTTGTCCCAATCGGACACTTTATTTTTTTATGCCTGGCTGATTATCACTTTCAGCTTGCTCACCAATTGGTTTTTAAAAATGGATCTTATTCTGTTTTCTGCTAATATTTTTGGCTTTGTGATCATGGCCTTAAGTTTGTTTCGGGCTGGGCGGGAATTCTCCCCTGAATTGGCCCATCAACTCCATTCGGAATGGGTGTTTATCCATATCGCGCTGGCCTTTCTCAGTTATGCCGCCTTTACCATCTCTTTTATTTTATCGTCTGTGTACCTGGTGCAGCATGCTTTGTTAAAGCGGAAAAAGATCAAACACTTTTACCGCTGGCCCAGTCTCATGCAGCTGGATAAGGCTGCTTTTTGGGTCAATATGGTTGGCGTGCCCCTCTTGTTTATGAGTTTGGTGCTGGGGGTGATTTGGGCCTACCATACCCTGGAGATTCCGATTTGGCTGGATGCCAAAGTGCTGTTTTCCGTTCTGGTGATTGTTTTGTACAATTTGTATCTCTATCAGCGTCTTGTTCGGGGGTGGGCAGGAAAACAACTGGCCGAGCTGAATGTGATTTGTTTTCTGGTCCTTTTGGCCAACTATCTGGTTTCCACTCTGTTTACTCAGTTTCATATATAACTCATATTAGGAGAGCAGCGAACAGCAATTTTGGAGAGGGTGGTTAATCATGGCGCGACATATTGTGGTTGGTTCAAGGCGGAGCAAGCTGGCTTTGACCCAGACGCGCTGGGTGATTCGCCAGCTGGATTCATTAGGTTTCTCTTATACCTTTGAAATTAAAGAGATTGTGACCAAAGGTGACAAAATTGTGGACCGCATGTTGTCTAAAGTCGGAGGCAAGGGATTGTTTGTGAAGGAGATTGAGCAGGCTTTGCTTGAGGGGGAGATCGATTTTGCGGTGCACAGTGTAAAGGATATGCCGGCTGAATTGCCGCCTGGTTTGGAACTGGCTTGTGTTCCCAAACGGGAAGATCCGCGGGACTGCTTGATATCCAAGCGCAACCAGACATTGGATTCATTGCCGGATGGCGCGGTGATAGGCACCAGCAGCTTGCGCCGGGCAGCCCAAATTTTGCACGCCAGACCCGATGTCAAGATCAAATGGATCCGGGGCAATGTGGATACACGGTTGAGGAAACTGAGGGAAGAAGATTATGATGCCATCATTTTGGCTGCCTCCGGATTAAAGCGCATGGGCTTAAGTGATGAGGTCATCACCCAGTACCTGGAGCCAGACATTTGCCTGCCGGCAGTGGGGCAGGGGGCTTTAGGGATTGAGTGCCGCGCCAGTGACCAGGAACTGAAAGGGTTGTTGACCTACATTCATCATGAACCGAGCGGGCTGGCTGTGATGGCGGAACGCGCCTTCCTGGCCGAAATGGGAGGTAGCTGTCATGTCCCTGTGGCCTGTTATGCTGAAATGAACGCTCAAGAGCTGGTGTTGACAGGTTTGATCGCCTCACCAGACGGGAAGACAGTACTTAAGGAACGTGTGTCCGGACACGATCCTGTCCAGTTGGGGAGACAGGCTGCCCAGCGTCTTAAGGAACGGGGGGCAGAGCAGATTCTGGATCAAGTGAGGAAAGAGCTGGAGCAATGAACGAGATAAAAGATTCAGCTTTAGCCGGGGTAACTGTTGTGGTGACCAGGCCAAGGGAACAGGCCGGAGAAATGATAGCCAAGCTGGAAGAACGGAAAGCGTGTCCCTACGTTTTGCCTTTGATCCGGACCGTTTGGGCGGATGACCTGACCCCATTGGATCGTGCCCTTCAACACTTAGAAAGCTACGATGCTGTTCTGTTCACAAGCGTCAATGCTGTCCGTTACTTTTTTAGACGAGCCGGGGAGTTGGCTGCTGCAGACGGTACAGAGGGAATCGTCTCCCGGCTGAAGCGGCTGTTTGTGGCAGCGGTGGGCCCCACAACAGCCCGGGCTTTACATAAGCATGGTCTTTCCCGCGTACATGTTCCCCCCGACTACAAACAAGAGGGACTGGTGGCGCTGTTGAAAGACGGGCTTAAGCCGGAAAGCCGGCTCTTGTATCCACGGGCCAAAGTGGTTCGTCCCTATCTTCTCGACCAGTTGCGCCAATCTGGATATGTCGTGGAGGATGTGATTATTTATCAAACTCAATATGCAACCGACAACAAGGAAACGTTTGTGCAGGACCTAAAGAAGGGCCGCATTGACGTGATAACCTTTACCAGTGCCTCTACTGTCAAAGCCTTTGACCAGCTGCTCAACGTTCACAACATCTCCAAGAAGGATTTAGCGGTGACCGTCGCCTGTATTGGACCGGTGACGGCCAAAGAGGCGGAAAAACGGGGATTGGCGGTTCAGGTGGTCGCCAAGGAACATACCATTGCAGGTTTGATTGACGCCTTGGAAGTGTTTTATTCCCTGCAGAGATAATGGCCATTTAGAAAGCGATTCACTTTTGGTTAAACCAGCCTAAATTTAATCTTCTCTAGTGAGGTGGAAACCATGTTTGAACGTTTGCGCCGCTTGCGCTCATCGGATACCATCAGACGCATGGTGCGTGAAACACAGCTCAGCGTGAATGACCTGATTTATCCAGTGTTTGTTGTGGAAGGGGAGAATATCAAAGAAGAAGTTCCCTCCATGCCCGGTGTGTATCATTTTTCCCTTGACCGCCTGGATGAGGAGATTGAGGCTGTCCGTTCACTCCATATTCCTGCGATTATTGTATTTGGGGTTCCCCGCCATAAGGATGCGCTGGGAAGCGAGGCTTATGCTGAACAGGGCATTGTGCAGCGGGCGATCCGCCAGGTCAAGGAACAAGCCCCGGACTTAGTGGTCATAGCGGATACCTGTTTGTGCCAATACACTGATCATGGTCACTGCGGCATTGTTGCAGACGGCCAAGTGAAGAATGATCCCTCTCTGGAGCTCTTGGTCAAAACGGCCGTTTCCCAGGCTAGGGCCGGAGCTGATGTGATTGCTCCTTCGAATATGATGGACGGTTTTGTCTATGCCATCCGTCATGGATTGGATGAAGCAGGTTATGAGCATGTGCCGATTATGTCTTATGCTGTCAAATATGCGTCTGCTTTTTACGGGCCTTTCCGTGATGCCGCCCATTCTGCTCCCCAGTTTGGGGACCGTAAAACATACCAGATGGATCCGGCCAACCGATTGGAAGCGCTCAGGGAAGCACAAGCCGATATTGAGCAAGGGGCCGATATGCTCATGGTCAAGCCAGCCATGGCTTACATGGATGTAATCCGGGAATTGAAAGACCGTTTTCCCTACCCGCTGGCCGCCTATAATGTGAGCGGTGAATACGCCATGATCAAAGCGGCAGCCCAAAATGGCTGGATTAACGAGCAAGAGGTGGTATTAGAGTTGTTAACGGGTCTGAAGCGGGCCGGTGCCGATCTGATTTTGACCTATTTTGCGAAAGATGTTGCCAAATGGTTAGGAGGGAAGCACAATGCCTCATTTTGATCGTTCCATTGCCGCCTTTCAGGAGGCACAAAAGTATATTCCCGGCGGGGTCAACAGCCCTGTGCGAGCCTTTAAATCGGTGGGCATGAATCCAATCTATTTCAAACGGGGACAAGGATCCAAAGTATATGACCTTGACGGAAACGAATATATTGATTACGTAGCCTCTTGGGGACCGCTCATTGCCGGTCATGCCCACCCCCGGGTAGTGGAAGCATTAAAGCAAGTGACGGAAAACGGCACCAGCTTCGGCGCTCCGACGGAGATAGAGACGGAACTGGCCAAGCTGGTGGTGGAACGGGTGCCAGGTGTGGATATTGTGCGCATGGTCAACTCCGGCACAGAGGCCACCATGAGCGCCTTGCGCCTCGCCCGGGGGTACACTAAACGCAACAAGATTATTAAGTTTATCGGCAGTTACCACGGGCATGCCGATTACCTGCTGATCAAGGCCGGATCTGGCGTGGCCACCTTGGGTTTGCCCGATTCCCCCGGTGTACCGGAGACGGTTGCCCAGCATACGATCACGGTGCCTTATAATGACTTGGACAGTGTCAAACTGGCCTTTGAACGTTATGGTGAGGACATTGCAGCCGTTATTTTGGAACCGGTAGCCGGCAACATGGGTGTCGTGCCGCCTCTTCCGGGATTTTTAGAAGGTTTGCGGGAGATTACCCGGGAATATGGCGCCCTGTTGATCTTTGACGAAGTGATGACCGGATTCCGTGTCGACTATGCTTGCGCCCAGGGTAAGTATGGGGTCACCCCAGATTTAACCTGCTTTGGCAAGGTGATTGGCGGTGGCCTTCCGGTCGGGGCCTATGGTGGTAAAAAAGAGATCATGGAACACGTGGCCCCCGTTGGACCCATCTACCAGGCTGGAACATTGTCCGGCAATCCCCTGGCTATGACAGCGGGCTTTGAAACGCTGTCCTTGATGACCCGGGAGCGCTATGACGAACTGGAAGAAAAAGGGGCATACCTGGAGCAGGGGCTGCGCCACAACGCCGAGAAACACGGTATCCCCCATACTATTAACCGCGTAGGCTCTATGGTCGGTTTCTTCTTTACAGAAGGGCCGGTGACCAACTTTGAACAGGCCAGCCGTTCAGATTTAAAACGGTTTGCCCGCTATTTTCAGCTGATGGTGGAGCAGGGCATCTACATCCCGCCCTCTCAGTTTGAAGGGATGTTTATCTCCATTGTGCATACGAAAGAGGATCTGGACCGGACCATTGCCGCCCATGATAAGGCTATGGCTGCCCTGGCTAAAGAGGAGGCCTAATGGAATAGAAAGCCATCTGTTTGCCACACCTTTACCTTTAGGAATGACAGCCGCAGGAAAAAGGTAAAGGAGGTGGCTCTTTTTTTATCCTTCCATTGCTCCGAATATAAGGGTTATAAATGGGCGGACATTCCCATATATATTAGCATAAAGCCCTTATTGTGGTTTGGAAGGAGGATGGCATGATGTCTTTCGATCGTGGATCTGGAGTCCAGTTTCATTTGGAAGAGACAGTTTGGCTGAACAACCGGGCCGATGCAACGGAGATTGTCAGCCTGGATCTGGAACCTGATGTGGAAGTATTGGAACAAGATCAGCTGGTCAACATTAAGGGTTACCTTGTCTTAACGGGCCGCTTCCGAAATACGCCTGAAGAGTTGGATCTGGAAAGCAGTTCGCTCCAAGAGCAGTTAAAGTTTCAGGACTTGCATGTTGAACAAAAAGAAATTGATCCGATTGACTTGGGGAGAATTGAGAAGCGTTTTCCCCTTGATATTACGGTTCCCTCAAGTAAAGTGGAAAATTTGGATGATGTCTATATTAGCATTGATCAGTTTGACTATTCGCTTCAAAACGGCAACTGTTTAGTGATTGAGGCGGATATTTCCCTGCTCGGGGTGGAAAACGGCTTAAAAGTGGATAACACCTCCCGTCAACAACATCCATTTGGCGAGCAAGCTTCAGCATTTGGACAATCTGACAGAAGGGAGCCGGAAGAAGAGGTGGATGAAGCGGCCAGCCGGAAAGAAGACGTGAATGAAACGGACAACAGGAAAGAAGACGTGAATGAAACGGACAACAGGAAAGAAGACGTGGATGAAACAGACAGCAGGAAAGGGGAAGACAGCTGGCAAGCAAAAGAGGAAGCCCATGCGTTTCAACAAACGGGGTTCAGTTTTGAAGTCAGTGCCTCCCAGGCCGATGATAAATCGACCACCCGCCAAGCGGCAGGTGAGGAGGACCTTCTTGTTCAGCCAGAAAAGGGTCCCACAGAATCGCTGGAAAAGGGTTCCACAGAACCGCTAGCTGATGTTCAAGCTTCTTCCCGGGCTGAAGAGCAGGAACAACCAACCGGTCAACCGCCTGTTGACAAAGGGCAGGAAGACGGCCTGGAGATCCAGAGTGAACAGCTAAAGATGGAGCCAGAACCACAAGACGAAACCCGGCCAAACGACAATCAAGAACCACTTGACGAACAAGAATCACTTGCAGAACAGTCACAAGGTTCAACCGGTCAAGGGGATGAAGATCGGCAGGAGGAAGCAGACCAGAAAGCGGCCGAAGCCGCTGCGCCCTCCCGTCTGGAGACCACCATTCGGCCTAAGCCTGAAACAAACGGGGCTGAAGACCAGACGGAAGACCAAGGGGAGTCTGTAGGGGAGTCTGTCAGCGCCGCTGAGACGGCAGCACCGGAACAGGAGGCCCAGCGTCCAGCGGAAAAAGTGGGCAGTTTCATTAGCAAGTTGATGTCAGGTAAAGAAGAGGAGCCTGTCAAACGTACCAAGTTGAAAATGTGCATTGTCCAACGCCATGAAACGTTAGACCAGATTGCTGAGCGCTATAAGGTGACAGCAGACGAGATTATCCGCTTTAACCGTTTACAGACCGGCCAAGTGAATGCAGGGGACGTGATCTATATCCCCATCACAGCCCAACAACAATAAAAGGTTTCATCTTCGCCGGTTTTCACTTTTCCCTTGCTTGGAGCATATTTTCCATCACTCAAAGGGGGGTGAGAGCTTGACCCGCCTTTTGTTTGCCTCCCCAGAACTTGAAGCTGTCAGTCAAGCTTACCATTTTCAAGTTTATCAGGTCCAGCGTACGGCAGATGGGTTTATACTGGAAACAGACTGCGGGCCAAAGTCGGTGACAGAGATCAAAGATCCAGAGGCATTGAAATGGTCCTATCATTGGCGGGAAGCAGCAGTGAGAAGAGGTTTCCGCCAGGTGGACCGTTTCATTTTAACCCGCTGTAAAAGCGCTTATCTTTCTACACCATCCGGATATTTGGTGGTCAGGGACCACCTGAGAGGTGAACCGGTTGATTTTTCCCGCCCAGAGGCATGGCAAGCATTAGGAACATGTACAGCTTTGATTCACCGTGCTGTGGAAGATGCTCTGAAGCTGCCATTCGCCTTGGAAACGGTGGAGATTCCAGCGCCGCTTCTCTCCTTTGGCGAGCTGGAAGACTTAAAACATAGAGTAGAAACAAAACAAAGCAACTTAGCTTCCCTTATTCTGGAACAATGGCCGTTGCTTGATGAACGTTGGCGCGCAGCAGTCCAACTGTACCATTTCAGCGAGCCAGTCTTATCCCAAATGCTTTCGTTGCCTTGCTTAAAGTACACATCGTGGAAAGTGGTGGCAGGGTGTTGTCTGGCCTTCGAAGGCCCCCTTGAAAAACCCGTGTTGGGCTTAAAAGCGTTAGCTCAACTCATGCAAGAGATCTGGCTTCGCTTCGGTGCGGACGAAAGCCAACTGGAGACATTCTTTACAGCTTTTGAGCATGGTTATCAGCTGTCAACCTATGCCCTCCATCACTTGCTTGCTCATTTGGTCTATCCGGACCGTCTCTATACATTTCTGCAGAGCTATGTTGAGTCGGAGGGGGAGGAAGCTTCCCGGGAGAAAGAATGGGAGCGTTTAACCGCACAGCAGGCCAAACTGGACCGGCTGCATCTATGGGTAGCTAGGCAAATAGATAAAAGGCGGGAGGCGGCACTCAGCTATGTGGCTGATTGACAAGCAAGAGGCCCCAGCGTTAGTCAGAGAACTGGTCTTGAACGAATACGATCTGTATCCGCATAAAACCACACGGGTCGGACGAGTCTTTAAATTGGCTTGTCCGCAGGGAACCTTCGCTTTAAAAGAGACAGCAGCCTCAGTCCAGCAGCTCCGTTTCCTGGCCAGGTGGTTTGAACAATTTAACCAGAAAGACCAATTTCCCCTCATCCCGTTTTACCCCAATAAATTTGGCGATCCCTTTGTTTGTTACTTGGACCGGCTCTATTATGTCACCCCCTGGCTTAATGACGATTTTGAAGCAAAGTACCGGATGGATTGGGAACCGAGCGTGCTGACTGCGTTGGGACGCCTCCACCGCTTCACCTTAACCCGGACTTCTCTGGTCCAGAAGCCGCTCGAAGCATTGACACAGATGAAAATGCGGTGGCAAAAACTGCTCAGCCGCATGGAGCAATACAGAAGAAAAGCCGAGCAGAAGCCATTGTGTTCTCCCCTAGAGGGAAGTTTTCTGCTTCACTTTGACAGCTTACATCAACGTGCCGTCCGGTCGATCGTTCATTTGGAAGCCTGGCTGGAGCGCGGGAAGGGGGAGTACTGCTGGCCCCTTGTGCTTTGTCATGGGCGGCTGACCCGTCCCCATGTGGTGTTTAAGCACGGAAAATGTTACCTGATTAATTTTGACCACAGCAAAATGGCCCATCCTGTGCTGGACCTGGTACCGTTTTTCAGGCGTCATTTCGCCCATCCGCTTTCGGGGAGGGCGAAAGATGGCCTGACCTGGCTGGCCGCATATGAAAACCAGTTTCCCCTGAATCGCTTTGACAAAGGATTGCTGGCTATTTTGCTGCTCTTTCCCGAAGGCCCCTTCACTGAGATTGACATGTATTACCAGAAAAAAAAGGACCTGCCTCCCCTGAAATGTTTGCATCGTTTTGAAAAGGAACTGGAGCGTTTGCGCCACCTGCGGAGGCTGGCCAAAGCCTTGCTGCACACTACATCCAATCAATCAGCAGAAAAAGGATGATCACAAAAATCACCAGCAGCAGCAACACATCAAACGCTGTGGGAAAAATGATGGTTCGTACCAATTGAAAAATGGCCAGGGGAAGAAAAATCTGTGCGGCAATCTCTTTCGACTTATAACCCCAATACTTGCAACGCTGCTTAAATTGCAAGTAGTGTTGTTTAATTTTATATTTGTTCAATTTTAAGTTTAAGCTCATGATGATCACCTGAAGGAGAGTCTAGTACAGCATATGCAAAGCGGAAATAAACGGATACACACTGATCTGTGTGATTTCCCTCCGGCAAGGCAAATGCGTCCCCAATCACTTGAATATTGGCTCTGTGCAGACTGGGCTTGACGAAGGCAGGTATAGACAGTAAAATAATGGTCAAACATAGGTGTAACGTCAGTCGTACAATATCCCATACAGGTTGACGACGATGAGAGGGAAGAGTAGATAGCGGCGTCATTACAGAGAGGAAAATGCGAGGCTGAAACATTTTCCATGACAAAGCTGTTGAAGGTCGCCCTCGAGTCATTTTCCTGAACCTTGCCCCAAAAGGGTATGGCCTGGGGGAGCATACCATGCTTTTAAGGCTTAAGGTGAGGCAAGCAGTAGGGAAAATCGGTAGAGCCGTTATCTCTTTGAGGGTACTTGCCAAGTCGGCGGCTGATTCAAAGCGCCGGGTCTTCCGTGTGGACTCCGTGTGTTCAACTGGGGCCTGGCGGCTTGTGCCGTGAAAAGGCAAGTAAAAAAAGGTGGTACCGCGGAGTCTCTTCGTCCTTTTGGATGAGGGGCTTTTTTATTTGTTTACCGGTGTATTGCCTGTTTAAGTTTGGCATCTAGCGAGCATATCCAGTAAACGTTGGCGTGTTGCAAAAAATATGAAGTCCTAAGGAGTGAGCGTTGATGAGCAACGAAACAGGGCTGTCCATGCCCACCAAATATGACCCTCAACAGACCGAGGGCAAATGGTATCAATTCTGGCTGGAACACGGGTTTTTCAAGCCCAGTGAGGACCCGCAAAAAGAGCCGTTTACCATAGTCATCCCGCCGCCCAATGTAACCGGCCGCCTGCATCTGGGCCATGCCTGGGATGGCACGCTGCAAGATATCATTATCCGCATCAAGCGCATGCAGGGCTATGATGCGCTGTGGCTGCCCGGGATGGACCATGCCGGCATTGCCACCCAGGCCCGGGTGGAAGCCAAATTGAAAGAAGAGGGCAAAACCCGCTATGATTTGGGGCGGGAAGCTTTTGTTGAACAAGTGTGGAAATGGAAAGAAGAGTATGCCTCCGTCATCCGTGAACAATGGGCCAAGCTCGGTTTGTCCCTGGATTACTCCCGGGAGCGGTTTACCCTGGATGAAGGTTTGTCCAAGGCCGTGCGGGAAGTGTTTGTCCGCCTGTATGAAAAAGGGTTGATCTACCGGGGCAAATATATCATTAACTGGGACCCGGAGACCCGCACTGCCCTGTCTGACATAGAAGTCGAATACAAAGAAGTGAAAGGGCACCTGTATCATTTGCGCTATCCGCTCGTGGATGGCAGCGGCTATATTGAAGTGGCCACCACCCGTCCGGAGACGATGCTGGGGGATACCGCTGTGGCCGTTCATCCTGAAGATGAGCGTTACCAGCATCTGATTGGCAAAAGGGTCAAGCTGCCCATCGTCGGCCGGGAGATCCCCATTATTGCCGATGAGTACGTCGATCCGGAATTTGGCAGCGGTGCGGTGAAAATTACCCCGGCCCATGACCTCAATGACTTTGAAGTTGGCCAGCGCCATCAACTGGAGCAGATTCTGGTCATGGATGAAAGCGGCCGCATGAATGAAAATGCAGGCCCCTATCAAGGGTTGGACCGTTTTGAGTGCCGCAAGCAAATTGTCAAAGATCTTCAAGATCAGGGCGTGCTGTTCAAAATTGAAGACCATGTGCACAGCGTGGGGCACAGCCAGCGCAGCGGGGCTGTGGTCGAGCCGTACCTTTCCACCCAGTGGTTTGTCAAAATGAAGCCGCTGGCTGAACAGGCGATCCGTCTGCAACACAAAGAGGAGACCAAGGTCAACTTTGTCCCGGAGCGCTTTGAAAAGATTTATTTACACTGGATTGAGAATGTGCGTGACTGGTGCATTTCCCGTCAGCTGTGGTGGGGGCACCGCATCCCGGCCTGGTACACACCGGACGGCGAGGTGATTGTGGCCCGCACGGAGGAGGAAGCGAAAAAGATCGCCCAGGAAAAATACGGCACAACAGACATTACCCAAGATGAAGATGTGCTGGACACCTGGTTCAGCTCCGGCTTGTGGCCTTTCTCCACCATGGGCTGGCCGGATGAGACCGCGGATATGAAGCGTTACTATCCCACCGACTGCCTGGTGACAGGTTACGACATTATCTACTTCTGGGTGGCCCGCATGATCTTTACCGCCTTGGAGTTTACGAAGGCCCGCCCCTTTAAAGACGTCCTGATTCATGGCCTGATCCGTGATGCCCAGGGACGCAAAATGTCCAAATCGCTGGGCAACGGGGTCGACCCAATGGATGTGATTGAAAAACATGGGGCTGATGCTTTGCGCTTTATGCTTGCCACCGGCAGTTCACCGGGACATGATTTGCGCTTCCATTGGGAGAAAGTGGAGGCGGCCCGCAACTTTGCCAACAAAATCTGGAACGCTTCCCGCTTTGCTTTGATGAACCTGCAGGACTTTGACGGGGAGCAGGTGGATCTTGGCGGCGAGCTGTCTGCACCCAACCGCTGGATTTTGCACCGTCTCAACCACACCGTGCGCGAAGTGACCAAGCTGGCTGACCAGTATGAGTTTGGTGAGGCAGGACGTCTGTTGTATCATTTCATCTGGGATGAGTTGTGTGACTGGTATATCGAGATGGCCAAGATTCCGCTGTATGGTGATGATACAGGCGCCAAGCGGGAAACCCAGGCTGTCCTGGCCTATACCCTGGATCAGACCTTACGTCTGTTACATCCGTTTATGCCCTTTATTACCGAGGAAATATGGCAGCATCTGCCCCACAGCGGCCCAAGCATTACGGTAGCCAGCTGGCCTGAAGCCAGAGACGAGTTTGACCATCCTGAAACGGAAAAAGAGATGAACCTGATCATGGATGTGATCCGGGCCGTGCGCAACATTCGCGCAGAGGTGAATGTGCCTCTGAGTAAAGCAGTGAATATCCTGATCAAACCGTCCTCTCCGGTTCATGAACAATTTGTGCAGCGGAATAAGGAGATTATTGCCCGCTTGACCAATCCGCATGAATTGAAGATCAGCACGTCCCTGGAGGCCCCTGAACAAGCCATGTCTTCCGTCGTGAACGGGGCTGAAGTGTATCTGCCTTTGGCCGGCTTGATCGATATTGAGCAAGAGTTAGCCCGCCTGGCTAAAGAAAAAGAAAAACTGGAGTCCGAAGTGGCCCGGGCCGAGAAGAAGTTATCCAACCCAGGCTTTGTAGAGAAGGCGCCGCGACACGTTGTGGAAGCTGAACGGGAAAAACTGAAGAGTTATCAGGAACAGTTGCAACAGGTGACAGAGCGGATCAGAGAGTTGCAAAAAATGGCTTAACGGGGGATGTAAGATGGGTTTTCAAACAGCACAGGAAGCTATTGAATGGATTCACAGCCTGAAGCATTTGGGCATCAAACCGGGTCTGAAGCGGATGGAATGGCTGATGGAGCGGCTGGGCCATCCCGAGCGTTTGCTCAAATGTGTGCATATCGCCGGAACGAACGGCAAAGGTTCCACCCTGGCCTTTATGCGGCACGTGTTGCAGGAAGCGGGGTATCAGGTAGGCACATTTACCTCCCCCTACCTGATCCGCTTTCAAAACCGCATCCAGGTGAATGGAGAGGATATCGCCGATGGGCACCTGGTGCAGGTGGTGAACAAAATCAAGCCGCTGGTGGAGGAGCTGGCCCAGACTGAGCTGGGCTCGCCAACGGAATTTGAAGTGGTAACCACGCTGGCCATTGAATATTTTGCCCGCATTGCCTCACCCGATGTGGTGCTGTGGGAAACGGGCCTGGGCGGCCGTCTGGACTCTACCAACATTGTGATCCCTATTGCCACAGTCATTACCAATGTGGGCTATGACCACATGCACCTTTTGGGTGATACCCTGGAGTCAATTGCAGCGGAGAAAGCGGGGATCATCAAGCCGGGTGTGCCTCTGATTACCGCCGTTGAAGAGAATGGGCCATATCAAGTGATAGAACGGACGGCCAAGGAGAAAAAGGCTTCAATCTACCGTTTAGGACAAGCCTTTTTCATTGAGGATCAAGCCCATGATGAAGAAGGTCAGTCCTTTTCATACCGTTCCTTATTTACCCGGCTTGAGCAGTTGCACATCCGGATGAAAGGGGTGCACCAGCTTCACAACGCTGCTGTCGCCTTAATGACACTGGAAGTGCTGAAGCAGTTTTATGCCCTGATTTGGGAAGAGGAGGAACTGCGGCGGGGGCTGGAGCAAACCACCTGGTCCGGCCGTCTGGAAGTGATACAGAACGAGCCCTTGGTGCTGCTGGACGGGGCCCATAACCCCCAGGGGATGGAGGCTTTGGCTCAGTCTCTTGCGCGCCATTATCCCCGTCATCAATGGACAATTATCTTTTCAGCCATGAAAGACAAACCGGTGGCGGAGATGATCAAACCTCTGGCAGGCGTCGCCAAGCGATTGGTCCTGACCCAGTTTGAGGGGGGACCGCGCACAGCAGCAGCAAGTGATTTGCTGCAAGCAGCAGAGCAAAGCCTGCGCCAGGTGGATTTCGATATTTCAATGGAACCAGATTGGGAACAAGCTTACCGCCAAGCCGTGGCCTCGGCAGGAACACAAGAGGGGATTTGCTTTGCAGGCTCACTCTATTTCATCTCTGAGGTGCGTCAAAAATTGAGAGGGTAAATTTTGTCAAAAAATGCAGGACGATTGGCATAGTCAAATCTTCCTAAATTGATTGTCATTTCCCCAAAAAAAGTGTAAGATAAACGTAGATTTAGGGTGGGTTTAAGGCGTGCAGTGTGATAAGGAGCGGTGGGGAAATGGCCAGATGGAGAAGTGCCTTGATAGCTGGCTGTGCAATCGTCCTTTATTCCTGTTTTTTTCTTATGTTTTTGATTAATTTTAATTGGCAAGAATTAGAATCCAAGGATATAGCAGGTATCTTTTTCTTTTTAATGCTCATGATTCTTGTCAATCTGTTTCCCATTGAAATCAAAGGAACCACTATCGTATTTACCAATGCCGTCTCCATTGCTGCTTTTTTACAATATGGCTTCTGGATAGAAGCTATTCTGACACAGCTGGCTATTCTGGTGACCCTTCTGCGTATTAAAGCAAAACAGTGGGAACGGTATGTCGCTAATATGACGATGTTTTTAATTATTTCCGTTTGCTCTGCGGGAATTTTTTATTTGCTTGGTGGCAGAACAGGGCCTTTTACAGTAGACACATTCCCTGCTTTAATTGTGCCGGCCATTGCTTATTTGGTCTCAGCGATTTTCATTAATCACTTGTTGTTTAAATTGGTTAAATACTTGTTGTATAATCAGAAACCTGAATTTTTTGGTCGGTCTTTATGGTGGGAAATTGTCCCCCTCACGGTGATGACCCCTACCGGCCTATTGATCTATGTGCTTTATGCTGAAATTGGTGTCTGGGTATTCTTGTACGTGGTGTTTCCCCTCGTTTCTTTTTCCGTTATTTTGCGGTTATATCACCGGCTCAATATCGTGAATGAAAAATTCCGGATCATCCACGATTTGGGCAATGATATGACTTCCCAGCTCCAATTCGACCATGTGGCCGACCGCTTGGTGCAAGCAGCTGCCAAGTTAGTGCCCTATCAATATTGCTATCTGTTTCGGGTTGATCATGAGCAGGGTGTATTAAGACCCGTGCGTTTGCTTGGGCAAGGGATTCCGTCCGATGAATATGAGGGCTTTATGCGTGTACAAGTAGAAATCGGTGACGGGCTGAGCGGACAGGTAGCCAGCCTGGGGCAAACCAAGGTGATTGGCAGGGAGGAAGAGGATCTCCATTTCAGGCACGAGCCTCACTGTTTGCACCAGCAGCAGTCGATCCTCTCCGTGCCCCTGAAATATGATCAAAAAGTATACGGTGTGTTAACGGTGTGTCACAACGAACCGAACCGTTATACCAAAGAAGATGTGACCCTGATGGAAATTTTGGCCAGCCAAGCGGCCATTGCCTTCAAAAACGCTTATGATTATCAACAAACAAAACAACTAAGCGAGCGGGATGAGTTAACCGGGTTGTACAATTACCGCTACTTTGTATCCTATCTGTCTGCACAACTGGAACAAGCCAGCAGGGAACGGTCCCTGGCCCTGATTTTGCTGGACATTGACCATTTTAAACAGGTGAATGACCAATATGGTCATTTAGCAGGGAATGAGATTCTGAAGCGGGTTGCTGCTGTCATAAAGGAAGCTGTTGATGGAAAGGGGATTGCCGCCCGTTACGGAGGGGAAGAGTTTACGATTTTAATAGAGAACGTAACCGAAGCGGAGGCATACAGGTGGGCCGAACAGTTACGGGCCCGTATTGAACAAACGGAAATTAAGGTGGTTCCCCACTTGAATGAAGAAAATCAAACCGAGCCTGTCCTGCTCAACGTGACAGTCAGCATTGGCTTAGCCCTTTATCCGCAGCATGCTGATGATCCATTCAGTCTGATGCGCCGCGCAGACCGGGCCATGTATCTGGGCGCCAAGCGCATGGGGCGCAACAAAGTGGCGGTTTACAGGGAGGAGGTCGAGCAGCGAGGAAGCAACACCCGCGAGAGTGGACTTTAGCAGTTACCGTCTGGAGCTGGTGAAAAGATGGAGAGTGGCGGCGATGCTTAATAAGACAGTGCTTTTGCTTGATCTCGTGGTGATCGTCTCAGGGCTGTTAATGGGCAGTTTTTACAACGTAGTGGCTTACCGCTTGCTTAAAGGGGAGTCTGTGGTCTGGCCTCCCTCTCGTTGCCCCCAGTGCCAGACGCGGCTTAGCTGGCTGGAGTTAATCCCTTTCCTTAGCTATCTCTGGCTTGGGGGACGCTGCCGCCATTGCCTGGCTCCGATCTCCTGGCTTTATCCCTTCGGAGAATTGGTTACGGCCCTTTCCTTCTACTTGGTTTATGTACGCTTCGGTCTCAGTGGTGAATTCCTGGTTGGCCTTCTGCTCAGTTCCATGTTAGTGCTGGCCATGCTAACTGATCTCAGGGCCACCCTGATATTGGACAAAATCACTTTTCCCCTGTTGGTTTTACTCTTGCTTGTCCGCTTGTGGTACGGCCCTGAGCCTTGGTGGTGGTATGTGTTAGGAGGGCTCTCGCTGTTTGGTCTTTTACTAGTTATTGCTGTACTCAGCCGCGGGGGCATGGGCATGGGGGATGTGAAGTTGTCCGGGGCTATTGGCCTGGCCCTTGGTCCCTGTCTGGGCCTGTTTAGTTTAGTACTGGCTTCGTTCGCAGGCACCTTGGCTGGTGTTGTGCTCTTGGCTCTGGGCCGCTTAAAGCGCCGGCAGCCGATTCCTTTTGCTCCTTTCATCTGGATCGGAACCCTAATGGCTTACCTGTATGGTGAGGATCTGTGGCAGTGGTATATGGGCTTGTGGTGAGGCGGGCTGTTGCATTTATAGTTCTAATTCTGCCAGCTCCTCATAGACTAGTGGTAAAAGCACGAGATTAATAGAGGAGCGAGAGCCATGACAACCAAAAACAAGCTCACCTTCCTGTTTCCGCCGGATAAGGACGGGGATCATCCAGACATTCAGTGGGAAACCTGTTACACCGGCAGGACAATCAACACCACGGCAAGGACAAGCAGACCGGAGAACGGCAATAGGAAAGACTCCAGGATATATGCAGGGTCTGCCCAGCGGCCATCCTGGTCCCGAGAGATTAACAATGAAGAAGCTCCGTCTCTTATTGACGAGCGGGACAAGAAAGCAGCGACACGCCGCCCCAGTTTGCCCCCCAGCCGCTCCGGGCGGCGCAGTAAAAACAAGAGTAAGAAGCAGACAAGCCGGACAAGACTGTCTTTGCCCAAACTGAAAGTAGGCTCCAAACTGGCTTTGATTGCCGCCTCTGCCATCGCCTTGGGAGTGATTATGGGGATGATGGTGCTTGCCCTTTTTGCCGAACAAGGGGCAGAACAGGCGCCGGCCAGCGCAACGGACTCCCAGATGTCTGCTGTTCACAGCCAAGATTCGACAGGTGCAAACGGTGCGCTAATGCTGCCAGCAGGACATGTACAGGACGGGCGCTTGTATTTGCCCTCCCGCACCTATTATGTGGTCCAGGCCGGGGCTTTTTCCGAACAGCAGGCCGCCGAAAAAGTGAGGGAACAGTTGGAGCGCCAGGGGCTGGCCGGACTGGTTTCCCCAGGAGAAGCTCCCTACCGTATCTATATGGGACTGGCTGTGGCCAAAGATGATGCTGAGCGGCTGGGGATCTATGTCAAGCAGGAAGGCATCGAGGTGTATGTGCGCACACATGAGACCAGGGAAATTGAGGCAGACATCAGCCATTTGGAAGAGGATTTGTCTGTTTTGCCGGCTTATTTGGCTAGAGGAGATCAACTTTTGGGCGATCTGGCCCGCACTTCTCTTGTCCTTTTGGAACAAAGAAGAGCTAAACTGACGGAAGAAGAATGGAAAGATTTACAAGAACAGCATCGCCTGTTTTTGAAGGAAGGACAAGCGCTTTTAGCCGGGCTAAACGGTGAAATGGCCCGGGCCGGTGAACAGTTGCTGCGGGAGTTGTCAGCAGCCATAACGGCCCTGGAAGCATACCGCAAACAGTCCCATCCCAGTTATCTGTGGCAGGTGCAACAGGCCAGCTTGAATTATCTGGCGGCCTATGAACACTTGGTCAGCCACTTCATCCCTTGATGATTGTCATGCTTTCACACCAATCTGGTCCAGACTGTTTAAAATTGGATTTTTTTGTCGTTTTCATTCCAGTCACAAAATCCTTATTCATGACGAAATAGGTCATGAGTGAGGATTTTTATCTTCTTTTTTTGCTACACTTTTTCTAGCGTAGCTGATAAAATAGAATCGTGCTTGTATGGGGGGAAGCAAGAAACATATACTAAGCGTATCATAGGCAGAGGAAACCAACAAACAGAGGAGATTATGTATGGCTGTGAAAGATTTGACGCCTGTCATTCTTGCTTCATCTTCACCCCGGAGAAAAGAGCTGCTAGATCGCCTGGGGTTATCTTTTCGCCTTCATCCCAGCAAGGCGGATGAAACGTTTGATCCCCAGGATTCACCGTCAACGATCGTGCAAAAACTGGCTCATAGAAAAGCGGCGGATGTGGCCCGCCACTATGACAAGGGCCTTGTCATTGGCGCAGATACAATGGTCGTCTTCAACGGGGAAATCTTAGGCAAACCTAAGGATGATCAAGAGGCCTTTGAGATGTTGTCCCGTCTGCAAGGAGAGGTGCATACCGTCTATTCGGGGCTGGCTGTCATCGATGTGACGGATGGCCAAGCATGTGTGGGTTATCAGGCCACAAAGGTGCATATGCGCCCTCTCACACCTGAGGAGATCAAAACTTACATTGCCACCGGAGAGCCCATGGACAAAGCAGGCAGTTATGCCATTCAAGGTCTGGGGGCTATTTTGGTGGACAAAATCGAAGGGGACTATTTCACGGTGGTGGGCCTGCCGGTTGCCTTGCTGGCACAGTTTTTACACCAATTTGGCCTCAATGTGTTAACAGTGGCTCGTTAATCTTGTTCAATGGAGGGTGGCTATGACAACGGATAATCCGCCCTTGATGGTCCGTGACTACCCGCAAGAAGAACGACCACGAGAACGGATGATCAAAGAAGGGCCTGAAGCGCTGACCAATCAGGAGTTATTGGCCATTTTGCTGCGGACGGGGACCCACCGGGAATCTGTTTTCAACCTGGCTTCCCGCATCTTAAAAGAAATTGGTTCCCTCAACCGCCTCCATGATGTCAGTGTGGAAGAATTGATGCACATCAAAGGTGTGGGACAAGCCAAGGCGGTTCAAATTAAAGCCGGTGTGGAGTTAGGACGCCGTGTGGCCAGACGGCAGAAAGAACTCTCGGCCATCCGCTCCCCTGAGGATGCAGCCGCCTATTTAATGGAACGCTTAAGCTTAGAGTTGCAGGAGAAATTTTATTGTCTTTATTTAAATACCAAAAATCAGGTGATTTTTGAAAAAACGGTTTTCATTGGCAGTTTAAATGCCTCCATTGTGCATCCCCGCGAGGTCTATAAAGAAGCCATCAAATGGAGTGCTGCTTCCATTATTGTTGCCCACAATCACCCCAGCGGGGACCCTACCCCCAGCCGCGAGGACATTGAAGTCACGAAACGCCTGCAACAGGCAGGGGAGATTTTGGGCATTGAGTGCCTCGACCATTTAATCATTGGTCATGAACGCTACATCAGCCTCAAAAATAAAGGTTACATGTAGAACTTTTCCCTCTTTAAATAAAAAATAAACCGTTGGATGATATCAAGCTTATATACCAGGACATCACGACTTTAAGTGTTGCATGAAGGGAGAATATGAACCATGTTTGGTGGATTTTCAAGAGATATGGGCATAGATTTGGGCACGGCCAACACATTGGTCTATGTGAAAGGCAAAGGTGTGATTGTGCGGGAACCATCCGTGGTGGCCATTCGCACAGATACAGGAACCATTGAAGCGGTTGGTAACGAAGCAAAAAACATGATCGGCCGCACCCCTGGCCATATTGTGGCTGTGCGTCCCATGAAGGACGGGGTGATTGCCGACTTTGAAACAACGGCCACCATGATGAAATATTTCATTTCTCAAGCCCAGAAGAGAAAACCGTGGTTGTCACGCAAGCCAAATGTGGTGGTCTGCGTGCCTTCCGGTATTACAGCCGTAGAAAAAAGGGCAGTTGAAGATGCCACCAAGCAAGCTGGCGCAAAAGAAGTGTATACGATTGAGGAGCCGTTTGCTGCGGCAATTGGTGCCGATCTTCCCGTGTGGGAACCAACGGGCAGTATGATTGTGGATATTGGTGGCGGCACCACTGAAGTGGCCATTATCTCTTTGGGTGGCATTGTGACCAGCCGTTCTATCCGTGTGGCTGGAGATGAAATGGATGACGCCATCATACAGTATGTGAAACGGAAATATAATTTAATGATTGGTGAACGTACGGCAGAGCAGCTGAAAATAGATATTGGCACCGCAGACAGCGGTGATGAGTCGGAAGAAATGGAAATCCGGGGCCGTGATCTGGTGACGGGACTGCCCAAAACCATAACCATTACTTCCAAAGAGATTGCCGAGGCATTAAACGACACAGTCCAATCCATTATTGAAGCGGTCAAAATTACGCTGGAAAAAGCGCCGCCCGAATTGGCAGCTGACGTGATGGACCGGGGAATTGTGCTCACAGGAGGAGGCGCGCTGCTCCGCAACCTGGATCGCGTCTTAAGCGAAGAAACCGGCATCCCGGTCATTGTGGCAGAGAACGCCTTGGACAGCGTCGCCATCGGAACCGGCCGCTATTTGGAATACAAGTTCAGCTCCAAAAAATAAGCAGGTGAGAATAAGTAGGTGTATAACGTTGCCGTCCTTTTTTTCCAATCGACGCTTAATTGTGCTGTTGGTAAGCACGATTGTGATGGTTGTGGTCGTGGGTATCACCTTGAAAGAACGCCCCCAGCCGACCTGGGGCGAACAATTTATTCGTGACACATTTGGTTTTTTCCAATCCATCGCTTATAAACCCGCTCGTCAAGTAGCGGGTTTCTTTGAGACGATTAATGAGTGGCGTACGCTTTATTCTGAAAATCAACGGTTGAAGGCCAATTTACAAGAAAATGCCAAATTAATGGCCAGAATACGTGAATTGGAACTGGAGAACGAGAGTTTAAAGCGCATGTTGGACGTGAAGTCCAATTTAAGGGACTATCAGTTGATTGCCGCCGAAGTAATCAGCCGTTCGCCTGACCGCTGGTATCAACAGGTGACCATTAACCGGGGGGCCAAGCATGGTGTCAAAGCCAATATGGCAGTGATCACAACCGAAGGGTTGATTGGCCGGGTCAAAAGTGTCTCCCAATTTACTTCCCAGGTTGAATTGTTAAGCGACGTGAACCGGGTCAGTCACATCTCGGCCATCGTGCAGGGCAATGAAAATATATTTGGGGTGATTGAAGGGTATGACCTGGAGCGGGGAGCCCTGTTATTTCAAAAAATCCCCAAAGACGCGCCCCTTGAAGAAGGGCAAACGGTGGTCACGTCTGGGCTGGGAGGGATTTACCCCCGCGGGTTGTACATCGGTCAAATTGTTGAGGTTGTGCCTGACCAGTACGACCTGACCCAATCCGCCCTCGTTGAGCCTGCTGCAAACTTGTATCATCTGGATTATGTCTTCGTGGTGGAGCAGTCTTCCCTTCCTCCCGTAGAGATCCCCGGCCCGGATGAAGATAAGGAGGGAACGGAGGGATGACCCGTTTTCTCTTTATCTTAATCATCTTTATCCTGCTCATTTTTGAAGGCACGGTGGCCCAAGTGTTTACGGCTGGATGGTGGGACCTGCATTTAACCATGGTCCCCCGTTTTGTTGTGGTGATGTTGATCTTTGCCGCCTTGTTTTTAGGGCGGGTGCAGGGACTGTTTTTGGGGCTCGTGTTTGGTTTGTTTTACGATATCATCTATGGCAGTGTGGTGGGGATTTACGGTTTCAGCATGGCTCTGATTGGCTATTTTGCCGGCTTGGTGTTCCGTATTTTCCAGCAAAATATCTTTCTTATATGGTTCACCGTTTTGGTTGCCCTTGTCGCTTTTGAATTTATGGTCTACGGTCTAATGACGCTCATTAAGTTTACCACCATGGACGTGCATATGTTCGTTTTTGATAAATTGATCCCTACTTTGGTACTCAATATGATTTTTGCCCTGCTTGTTTCTTACCCTGCCCGCAGCATTCTGCTCCAGCTGAAGAATGAAGAAGAAAAGTAACGGGGCCAAGCAGGATTTTTAACGCGCGGTGTTGAATAGTTTCTGCATGGGGTGATCTTTGGATGTACGCCACAAAATCGAACGTCACCATTAAAGGAACTAAAGATGGGCTGGTCTTCTATCTGAATGATACATGTGCCTATGAGGAACTGCTGGCAGAGTTGCAAGATAAATTACAGGATCATCCTCAGTTTTTGGACGGTCCCTTGATGAGAGTAACCCTTCACCTGGGTTACCGTTATTTGACAGATGAACAACGGAATGAGTTAAGGGACTTGATCCGCACCCAAGGAAACCTGGTTGTGGACAAGATGGAGAGTCTCGTGGTGTTGAAAGAGGAGATGGAGCAGGCACGGACTGAAACCGGCATCCAAGTTGTTTACAAAACCGTCCGCTCCGGTCAAGTGGTGGAAGCACCAGGCCATCTTTTAGTGTTGGGTGACGTCAACCCCGGTGGTTGTGTCAAAGCAGTGGGACATATTTTTGTGTTAGGTGCGTTGCGAGGCATGGCCCACGCTGGTGTGCACGGGAACAGGGGCGCCATTATTGCCGCCTCTGTATTGTGCCCCACCCAACTGCGCATTGCCTCGGTTGTCGGCCGTCCCCCAGATGAAGCGGAAAACAAAGGGCGTGAATTTGCCCATGTAAACGGAGATCAAATTGCGATTGCTAAGCTGCAACAGCTTGTACATATCCGTCCTGAATTGAAAGCGTTGTGTGTATCAATGGTGAACCGGCCGTCCTGACAGCCGCACAGCTAAAGGTTGAGGCAAGGTGAAGAGGAGGGGTCAAGTTGGGAGAAGCGATTGTGATCACTTCAGGTAAAGGCGGAGTGGGCAAAACAACCACCTCGGCTAATATCGGAACGGCTCTGGCGTTACAAGGCAAAATGGTGTGTCTGGTCGATACAGATATCGGTTTGCGCAATCTGGATGTGGTCATGGGGCTTGAAAACCGGATCATTTATGATCTGGTGGATGTGGCCGAGGGGAACTGCCGCTTGAAACAGGCTTTAATTAAGGATAAGCGTTTTGAAGAGCTGTATTTGCTGCCGGCTGCCCAAACCAAAGACAAGGATGCGGTTGCTCCTGAGCAAATGAGCAAAATCATTGCTGAATTGAAGCAGGATTACGATTATGTCATCATTGATTGTCCGGCTGGAATTGAACGGGGGTTTAAAAATGCGGTAGCCGGTGCCGACCGGGCCATTGTCGTCACCACACCAGAAGTGTCTGCCGTCCGCGATGCGGATCGTATCATTGGCTTGTTAGAAGCCTACAAAATCGAAAGCCCCCGGTTGATTGTCAACCGGATTCGGCCCCAGATGATGAAGCGGGGAGAAATGCTGGACGTTGATGAAATTGTGAACATCCTGGGCATCGATTTGCTGGGCATCGTTCCCGATGATGAGCAGGTGATCAAATCAGCCAATGTGGGCGAACCGATCGTCATTAATCCAGATACCAAGGCTGCCATCGCCTACCGTAACATTGCCCGGCGCATATTGGGTGACAGTGTGCCCCTGATGAAGCTGGAGGAGGAAAAAGGGGTATTGTCCAGAGTGAAACGCCTTTTGGGCATCAGATCCTGAGCAAAGGGTCCGGTGGCAGACATTTTGCCCTGGCACGTATAGCGCTCCTTGCTTTAAAGCATGCTAACCATAAAACAGCATCTTAAGGCAAAGGAGCTTTTTCTATGTCCAACAATAGACGCAAGACGATGGAAAAGGCGGGGGAGAACAATCCTTTTACCCCGTTGTCAACTGAATATCACAACCTTCACTCCCGCACACTGGAGGAATTTCCGGAAGGCCCCTACGGCTTTCCCCTTGAAGGCACCCTGGGCAAACAGTCCGGCTGGGATACCGGAGAAGAAGTGAACCCCAGGTTTTCCTATGAAGACGAACAACTGCACGAAGCGGCCACCCGTCCCTATCCCCAGGCTGACCCGCTGCGTAAAAATCCCGAGGGCCATCCGGAGTAGACCCGTTTGCTGCTGTGGATGGGCGGGCACGGGTAATGGCTGGTGTTCAACCATTAATCCCCCCTGCAAAAGAGAGGACAGATCTCTTTGCAGGGGGGATAAAAATTATGGGCCATTGTGCAGCAAAAAGGTGCATATCATGGATAGACAAGTCATATAAGTTAGTAACGATGGACAAAGCCTAATGAGCTGGTTGAGTGATCTCTAAGGGGAGTGATCAAGCGGTGAGTGTCAAACATTACAGAAAAGGAGTGAAAAAGCGCCGGGAAGAACGTTTGCGTTTGCTTAAAGCAAAACAGCGCCGTTTCCAAGTTTTGCCCCTGCGGGAAGAGCGGGATATCCCGCCCCAGTTTCCTCTCTCCTCTTCCCGGACCAACAGCGCCTCTTCCGCCCCGATGTTTAAACTCATCTGTGCCATGCTCTTGTTTACGGCGGTGCTGATGATTATGAACACGGACCATCCCCAGCTGGCCGATGCCAAAACGTTGATCAGGGATGTGATGACCCTTGATTTTAATGTTGAAGGCGTATGGGCTTGGTATGAGGCGTTCACTGGGCAAGCCCCGGGTTTTCTTCCCCGGTTAATTGCCAGAGATGACAGCTCCCTTCCGCCGTCGTCCGATTATGTTGTGCCTGTATCAGGGGCCCGGATTGTGGCCGGCTTTAATCAAGACCAACAGGGGATTGTGTTGGAAACGGGAACTACGCTGGACGTGGAAGTGGTCAAAGAAGGTTGGGTCACCTACGTAGGCGAGAAAGAAGGGCTGGGCAAGGTGGTGATTATCGATCACGGACAGGGAGAAGAATCTTGGTATGGACAACTGCAGGACATTCATGTACACCTGTATGACTGGGTAAATCAAGGGGAAGTGATTGGCACAACCAGTGTACAGGATGGACGGGAAGCTGGTGTCCTCTATTTCGCTCTGCGCAAAAATTCGGAGTTTATAAACCCCTTGGACGTGATCCCCTTTGAGTAAAGTTGCTGTTCACCCTGTGTTTTATGTGCTGATTTTATTTGCTTTGTTGCATGGATTTATCTATGACCTGCTCCTGTTGTTCATGATTGTGATCATTCATGAGCTGGGTCATGTTTGCACCGCATTAAGCCTGGGCTGGCGCCTGAAAAAAGTGGAACTGTTGCCTTTTGGCGGCGTTGTGGAGGTAGAAGAACATGGAAATAAATCGCCGCGTGAAGAATGCTGGGTGATTGTTGCCGGTCCGCTGACGAACGTGATCATGATCATCGTGGCCTGGCTGTTTCTAAAGTTGGAACTGTGGAGCCCGGCCTTTAGCTATGTGTTTATCGAATATAACCTGGTGATTCTCATCTTTAATTTGCTCCCCATGTGGCCGCTGGATGGAGGAAAATTGTTACAGTTGGGATTTAGTCTGGTCTTGCCGTATAAAAAAGCGATTCAACACTCTCTGCTGGTGAGTGGAGGGTGTTTTGTTTTCTATGTTCTGGGTGTGATATTCTTTTTTCCTTATTACTTCTCGTTATGGGTTATGGCCGTGTTTCTGTTTATTTCCCAGTGGATGGAATGGAAGCAGGCCCCCTATCAATTTATGCGCTTTTTGCTGGAGAGACAAAAGCAGCATCAGCGTGATGAGCTTAATGATCTGGATGTGTTAAGCGTCGCCTTGTCTCCCCAGCACAGCATCAATGAAGCCCTTGAGCATATGTTTCGCCATAAGCGCCATTATTTTTGCCTGATCACCCCAGGAGGCAAAGTGGAAAATGTGCTGAGTGAACAAGAACTCTTGCATTGTTTTTTTAACGGTTACGGCGGTCATCGTGCGGTAGGGGACGTTTTTCGGTAAAATGTAATCATATCCAAAACCATTACTGCTGTAGGAGAGGCAGTAGATGATGGGCATCAAAAGGGAATGGGGGGGCCGCATTGAGGCGGACAGTAGTCATCCAGAGAGAAGGGACCAAGACAGAAGTGGCTGTGCTCGAAAATGGCCGGCTGGCAGAATATCTGGCTGAAACCGATGGTGAACAAAGAACAGGCGCCATATACAAAGGACGGATCATAGATGTGCTGCCGGGGCTGGATGCTTGTTTTGTGGACATTGGTCTTTCTAAGCCAGCCTATTTACAGAAAGAGGATCTTTTAGCCGTTCAACAAGCGGAACACGGGGGAGAGCCGTTGGATATCACCGGTTTGGTGAAGCGTGGCGAAACGCTTCTGGTGCAGGTTAAGAAGGAAGGTAGGGATGCTAAAGGCCCCAAGGTCACTGCCAACATTAAGCTTGTGGGCCCCTATCTGATTTATTTGCCTTATGGCGGGCAGCTGAAGTTTTCCAGGCGGATCACAGACAGTAACCAGCTCAGGCGGTTGTCGGCCTGGGGAGAAGGTTGGCTGCAGGAGAAGGAAGGTCTCATTTTGCGCACGGCTGCCCAGGAGATAGACACAGACACCTTGGCCAAAGAGGGGGAGCGGTTGCGGCAGACCTGGGTCAATGTGAAGCACACGGCCAGCCAGCGGGAGGCACCGTGCCTGATTGCTGAACAGGAGGGCCTCCTGGAGCAGGTGGTCAGCCACCTTGTAAGCCCCGGGCCGACAGAGTGCCTGATCAATGATCAACGGCTCTATGCCAGGTTAGAAAAAAAGCTGCAGCCGCTAAAGCATGTGACCCTTTCATTATGCTCTGCAGAGAAGTCTTTGTTTGAAGCCTGTGGTGTCTCAGAAGAAATAAACACATTGTTTCAACGCAAAGTGTGGTTAAAGAGCGGGGGCTACCTGGTCATTGAGGAGACGGAAACTTTAACGGTGATCGACGTCAACACCGGGCGCTGTACAGGTCAGGATCATTGGGAACAAACCGCATTACTGGTTAATCTGGAAGCGGCGCAGGAATTGGCCAGACAAATCCGCCTGCGGGACATTGGCGGCATGATTGTGATTGACTTCCTTCATTTAAAAGGGGAAGAAGGGCGCCAACAGGTATTGAAAGCGCTGGAAAAAGCGCTAGAGGCTGACCGCAAAGAAACCCATGTGCTGGGGTATACGGCTTTGGGACTCGTGGAGATGACCAGGAAAAAAACCACGGAGAGCCTGTGGCACAGATGGACCCGTCCCTGTTCGGTGTGTCATGGAAGAGGAAGGGTCAAAAAGGAGAGCGGGAAAAACAACACACAGGGTAATCGGCAGCCATATTGACAGATCACCACGATCCATGATATGATTATCATTGTTTTAGGCCAAGTGTGCGCTCCAGGCCTACTGTAACCGCACATTTAAGGTTTCTAAGCTTAGTCACCTTAAATGGCGAGTCTGAGTAGCAGAGGAGGTGCAAAGATGTACGCGATTATCGAAACAGGCGGGAAACAGTACAAGGTTGAAGAAGGAACCGAATTATATGTGGAAAAATTGAACGCAGCTGAAGGGGAAACAGTAACCTTTGACACTGTACTGCTCGTCAACAAAGACGGTGAAGTAAAAGTAGGCACGCCCACTGTAGACGGGGCAACCGTGACAGGAAAAGTTTTAGAGCACGGTAAGGGCAAAAAAATCATTGTCTACAAATACAAGCCCAAGAAAAATTACCGCCGTAAACAAGGTCACCGTCAACCCTATACCAAAGTGAAGATTGAGTCAATCAATGCTTAAGCTGAAAATGGTGACGTTCAGTGATTAATATACACATTTATCGCGATCAAAACGGAGCGATTGACGCGTTTAACCTCCACGGGCATGCCGGATTTGCCCAAAAAGGAGAAGATATTGTCTGTGCGGCTGTTTCAGCTTTAACCTTTGGCACGATCAATGCCATTGAACACTTGCTGAATCTGTCCCTTTCCCTCGAGATGAGGGAAAAGGACGGCTTTCTCCACTGTGCCGTTCCTGACATTCATGATCAGGCGACACAAGAGAAAGTTCAGCTGCTGCTTGAAGCGATGGTCCTCTCTCTGCAGTCTGTGGAAGCCGACTACGGGGACTATGTCAAGCTAACGGTACACTTGGCAAACAGGTGAATCAGACAGAACAACAACTGTGAGGGGGTGACGGACATGCTGAAAATGAATTTGCAGTTCTTTGCTCAGAAAAAAGGGGTGGGCAGCACCAAAAACGGCCGTGATTCCATTTCCAAACGTCTGGGTGTGAAGCGTGCCGATGGTCAAATGGTGCGTGCCGGCAACATTTTGGTTCGTCAACGCGGTACAAGAATTTACCCCGGCCTTAACGTGGCCAAAGGGGGAGACGACACCCTTTTTGCTACAGCAGACGGGGTTGTTAAGTTTGAACGTCTTGGACGTGACCGTAAGAAAGTGAGTGTTTACCCTGTTGCCCAATAATGGGAAAGGTCCGGCAACAACTTTAAATGACATCAGGGAAGCCCAGCACAGCTGCTGGGCTTTTGGTTTTCGTTTAATAGTTTATATTTTATAATATGGCATATGAACATATTGGTAAATGAACCACGTTCAAATGGCCAGTCCGGCGCCCGCAGGAGGAGATTAGAGTGAATCCAGTGACAAATAAGGATGAGCGGGAGATCAAAAAAAAGATCATTGACCATCTGCGCCACTACCGCCATGACATGCTCAATCATATCCAGATGGTCAAGAGCTATGTCCAGCTGGGCCGTTTGGCTGATGTCCAGCGTTATATCGATCACATGACCCTGCAGGCACACCAGGAATCTTTGTTGTCCCAACTGGGAGATCCTGAGTTGGCTTATTTGCTGTTAACTTACAATTATCAGCGGGACCATAAGCTGCACTTGGACGTAGAAGTGAATCTGGAAGCGGAACAGATGCGCCAGATCGGCCGGGAACATCCCCACGCCTTTCACCTTGTCCACCGGCTGATTGAGCTGGTGGAAACGGGATGCAAACTGGTTCCATTTGAAAAACCTCCCCAGCTGTATCTGTTGTTTGAAGGTGACGACCATTGCCTGTCTGTCATGTGTGACTACCGGGGAAACTGGGCCCCGGATATCGGTTGCCGCCACCTCTTAGAGTTACAGGATAAGGTGCTGCGCTGCCAGGGTAAACTAGTGGAAAAAGTCCAGACTGAACAGCAACTGACGCTAGAAATCATTTGTCCATGGGCAAGTGTTAGGTAAAAAGATTGAGGTGAGCAGGGATGTTTGTAGATGTGGTGTCCATTTATGTCAAAGGCGGAGACGGCGGAAACGGGATGGTCGCTTTTCGCCGTGAAAAATATGTGCCTCACGGCGGTCCGGCTGGAGGGGATGGCGGCAAAGGGGGAGATGTTGTCCTCGAGGTGGACGAAGGATTGAACACTTTAATGGATTTCCGTTATAACAAACATTTTAAAGCTAAAAACGGTGAAAACGGGCGTTCCAAGGGACAGCACGGCAAAGGTGCCCCGGATCTTGTGATCAAGGTACCTCCGGGAACGCTGGTCAAAGATGAAGAAAGCGGCCAAGTGATCGCTGACCTTGTTAAACACGGCCAACGCGTTGTCGTAGCCCAAGGGGGGCGGGGTGGACGAGGCAACATTCGCTTTGCCACGCCCAGCAATCCCGCGCCATATATTGCTGAAAACGGGGAGCCAGGAGAAGAAAAACGGCTGACGCTGGAGCTGAAGGTGCTGGCTGATGTGGGACTGGTTGGTTTTCCTAGCGTGGGGAAATCTACACTGCTTTCCGTTGTTTCGGCTGCCAAGCCCAAGATCGCCGATTATCACTTTACGACGCTCGCCCCTAATCTGGGCGTGGTCAGGGTGGACGACATGAAAAGCTTTGTGATGGCCGATCTCCCCGGATTAATTGAAGGCGCCCATCAAGGGGTTGGACTGGGTCACCAGTTTTTGCGCCATATTGAGCGCACGCGGGTGATTGTCCACGTCATCGACATGGCTGGCAGTGAAGGGCGGGACCCCTATGAAGACTATACAACCATTAATAACGAGTTAAAGCTGTATGACTACCGTTTGGAAGAACGCCCCCAGATTATTGCAGCCAATAAGATGGATCTTCCTGGAGCGGAAGAGAACCTGCAGGCGTTTCGCCGGAAACTGGCTGATGACATTCCTGTCTATCCCATTTCTGCCGTGACGAAACAAGGGGTCAAGGAGCTGGTCTATGCCATTTATGAATTGTTAGAGACGATTCCAGAAGATGCTTTCCTGCTTACGCCCCGAGAAGATGAAGCCCATGTGACGTATATGTATGAAGAAGAACAACCAGATTTTCGTGTTTATCGTGAAAATGACGTCTTTGTTGTAGAGGGCGAAAAAATTGAGCGGTTGTTAAAAATGACTAACTTCAACTATGAGGAAGGCGCCCGGCGTTTTGCCCGCATTTTGCGCAAGATGGGGGTTGACGATGAATTGCGCAGGCTGGGGGCCACTGACGGTGATACGGTGCGTATTTTAGACTATGAATTTGAATTTATCGATTAAGTGCGGGTAAGCGTCCCAGCACGGTGCTGTCTAGGTGAGACTTAAGCAAAGGGGAGAGAGGATGAGCGTCAAAATCGGCATTACCACAGGATTGGAAGGGGAACGGAAGATCACACTGTCACAGGATAATGTGGATGCAGTGGTTCAAGCGGGGGGGCTTCCGTTTCTCTTGCCCAACCTGTGGGATGCGTCCTGTATCCCGGAGATGGCCAGAGAGTTGGATGGATTGTTACTGACAGGGGGAGGAGACATTGACCCCACCTTGTTTGGAGAGGAGCCCCATCCCAAGCTGGGGACGATCACGCCCCGGCGAGATTTTTTTGAATACCATTTGATCCGTCTGTTTTTAGAACAAAACAAACCTGTTTTAGCCATTTGCCGGGGCTGCCAAATCTTAAATGTTGCTGCGGGAGGCGACATGTACCAGGATATTGGGGCCCAGCACAATCAAAAGATTTTGCAGCATACCCAGCTTGCGCCCAGAGCCCATGCCTCCCATTATGTGCAGATTGAGCAAAACTCCCTGTTATTTTCCATTATCGGCAAAGAACGGATCAAGGTGAACAGTTTTCACCACCAGGCTATCCGCCGTCCGGCACAAGGTTTTGAAGTGAGCGGCTGGGCCAGTGATGGCGTAATTGAAGCGTTTGAAAGCAAGTGTCACCGCTTTATCCTGGGCATTCAATGGCACCCGGAATGTATGGCGGTGCAAGGGGACCAGGATGCACTAAAGCTGTTCAGAGCGTTTGTCCATGCCGCTAGGCAAGCCTGATAATAGGTGTTATTTTAGCAATTTTTGATCATTCGCTCCATTTCCGCTCCATTTCATCTAACATACCAAAATATGACCGTGTGTCTGAAGCAAAAATACTGTATAATT
Source organism: Caldalkalibacillus thermarum (assembly GCF_014644735.1). Taxonomy (NCBI): domain Bacteria; kingdom Bacillati; phylum Bacillota; class Bacilli; order Caryophanales; family Bacillaceae; genus Caldalkalibacillus; species Caldalkalibacillus thermarum. Next base: position 35,722 of record NZ_BMKZ01000005.1, read on the forward strand.
TTAGAAAGACAAATGTATATGTGGGGAGGACGCCGTACATGGCTGTGCACAACACTCGAGATAAAGATACCTTTTACCTGATACGTGCCGACATCTTGCCAGAATCGATGCAAAAAACCATCGAAGCCAAAAAGCTTTTAGAAACCGGTGTGGTTCACTCGATTCAGGAAGCGGTGGAGAGGGTTAAACTGAGCCGCAGTGCCTTTTATAAATACAAGGATGCCATTTTTCCTTTTAATGCGGCCATGAAGCAGAAGATTATAACCATATCTGTCAATTTGGAACACCGGACTGGGGTATTGTCCCGCATGTTAAGCTACATTGCCCAAAACAGAGGCAATATTTTGACCATTAATCAATCTATTCCCTTGCAAGGTCTGGCCCACGTCATTTTGTCCATTGATACAGCCCAAATGGATATGGACGCCACCCAATTGGCTGAAGGATTAAAAGGGCTGGATGGCGTCCAAAAGGTGATGATTATTGGCCAGGAAACTTAACCCGTTGGCATTCACCTTTCATCGTGCTTAGTATAACCCTGTCCCTCCTCTTGGCGGTTAACAGGATAAAAAAATCATGAGCAAACCGCCCACTCATGCATAAGATGTAGAGACTGAGTTATAGAGGAGGGAAATGCTCGTGAAGATTCATATTGTCCAAAAAGGGGATACATTGTGGAAATTGGCCGAAAAATATGGTGTAGACTTTGAAAAACTGAAGCAGGTGAACACCCATTTAGCCCATCCAGACCAGCTTCTGCCCGGAATGAAAGTGAAAATTCCTGTCGGACCGGTGCAGGCTAAAAAACCAGCCCCGGCTCCAAAACATGTGGTGAAAGAAAAGCCCATAACAGTGCCTGAGCCTGAGGTCAAGCCCAAAGAAGTACCTAAGTCTGAAGTGAAGGTAGAAGTGCCGAAAGAAGTGCCGAAAGAAAAAGATTACGAATTGCTGAAAGCGTTGCTTAAAAAGGCAGCACCCCATGTCTTGAAAAAGTTGTTGCTGGAAGAAAAGCCGGAAGTGATCAATCAAATTAAAATTGAACTGGATATGGCCCATCTTAATCAGATGCAGCAAACCCACTTCAACCCCATGTACCAGATCCAACAGCAGCCCGTCCATATGTACCAGCAGCCAATCCAGATGCCTGTGTATCATCCCCCAGTTAAACCTGAACCCAAACCACCCAAATTTGAACCTAAAAAGCCTGCTGAACCGAAAAAAATACCGGTGGAAGAAGTGAAGCCGAAGGCAAAGGTGAAACCAGTCCCACCGCCGCCTGCTCCTAAACATGAACCATTCTATCCATACCCGGCATACTTCCCTGCGGCTAAACCCATGTACCCCAAATGGCCACACTGTGGTCCGGTCTATCATCCTCCAGGCTGTCATCCCGCTGCCCCTTATTGGATGCTGCCGCAAGCCCCTGGGCATCCCAAGCCATATAGTATGCCGCCTTATGGCGGTCATACGCACGGGACTTATATGCCCCAGGAAATGAATGCTGCCGATGGACAACGGGAGGACTAACTGGGCAGTCAGGCAAGAGAAGCATTTTTTGCTTCTCTTTTTAATATGATGAAATCAAGGAGAGGCTTGGGAGGGTGAAGCATGAACGAATCGGAACTGAAACACTTCAAACAGTCTTTTTATAAGGGATATGGAAAAAGGATTAAAACGCTAGATGTGATTCGCCCTCACCATGTTTATGCGGCTGTTACAGATGCCGATTGTTTTGTGGTCAAGTTTTTCAGGGATGCCAACCTGTTAGGCTGGCAGCACCGCTGTATACAGCAGTTGTTGGACAAGGAAACAAGGGGTGTTGTGCCTTTTCTGCCCAATAAACATCGTTCTGTGATTAACGAATTCGAGGGGCGCATGTACGGTGTGATGCCCTTCATACCGGGTAAATCCATCGATCTCAATCACGCCTCCCATGTGCAAAACAGTCTCAGGTTGCTCGCTTATTTTCACCGGCAAGGCGGGGGAATATTTGGACGCCAACCCGCCGTTCCGGTTCAATCAAAACTCTATGCCGATTGGCACGAACGTTATGTTCAGTTTAAGCACTCATTTCGAGATTTACCGCGGAGGAAAAACCAGGATGGTCTGTTGCAGGTGGTTAGCCGTATGGCAGGTGAAGCCTTGGAGTGGGCGGAACGCACCCTTGATGCGTTTCCGCAAGCTTATATGCTTTATTTAGAAGAAGAGGCCCAATGGGAACGGCAAATCGCCCATCTGGATATTGCCCCGCACAATTTTTTAGTGATTGATGATCGTTATTTTTATGTGATTGATTATGACCGGGTGGCTTACGCCCCTCCCCTTGTGGATGTGGTCCAATTTTTTAACATGGTTTTGCCCTCTGCCAGATGGGAGTATGATGCAGTGAAACAACTGTTATCCCATTACGAACATGTTTTTCCGGTGCCGAAAGAGCAAAAACGCCTGGTTTTCTTGCTTCTTGTTTTTCCCCATGATGTATTCAGAAAGTGGCTTGGTGTTTGGCGCCGGGAGGCCAACTTCCATCCGCAACAGGTGTACCGCTATTTTCAGGAGCTGGAACAAAACTGGGACCGCCGCAGAACATTTGTCCAACGTTGTCTGGCTATGGTAAAATAAAGTAAACCAAAACGAGAATTAAATGAATATGAGACCAAAGGGGTATTATGAATGTTGGACAAGAAAATCGAGTTTACCGTGGACTGGTTAAAAGCGCTGGCCAAAAACGCCGGAGCGACCGGCCTGTTGGTGGGCGTAAGTGGAGGCGTTGATTCTGCTTTAACCGCCTTTTTGATTAAAAAAGCTTTTCCCGATCACTCTTTAGGGGTTATTTTACCCTGTGACAGCAACCCTCAAGACCGTGAAGATGCCTTAACCGTGGTGAAGGCAGCTAAGTTGAAACATGTGGAAATCGACTTGACGCCCACCTTTCGGACATTGTCCCAAACCGTTAAGCAGGAGCTTGAAAACCAAGGTGAATGGAACGGGGAAAAGGAGCGGTTAAGCCTGGCCAATTTGAAAGCGCGGTTGCGCATGAGCACGTTGTATCTTTTGGCCCAGAATTATAACTATTTAGTTGTGGGAACAGATAATGCAGCAGAGTGGCACCTGGGATATTTTACTAAATACGGTGACGGCGGTGTGGACTGTGTGCCCCTGGCCAACTTAACCAAAGGAGAAGTGCGGCGTTGGGCCGCCTATGTTGGGGTTCCGGAACACATTATTAATAAAGCGCCTACTGCCGGGTTGTGGCCGGGGCAAACGGATGAAGAGGAAATGGGGACCACCTATGAGATGGTGGACCGTTACTTAGAGGGCAAGGAAATTCCGGAAAAAGACCGCCAGATGATTGAGCGCCTGCATAAGCGCTCAGCCCATAAGCGGCAGATGCCTCCCAAACCGCCTGTTTTCAAATAGGCAGATCTTTTGGGCAAAGGATCTAACATCATTTCATAAAAAAGGTTAATCTTAACGGGACTAAAAGCACCTCTTGCTCCCCATGATAAAGGGTGAAGGAGGTGCTTTCTAATGAAAAAATTAGCCCTAGGTTTAACCATGGCCTTGACCATTTCAGCAGCTGTTGCCTGCGCGCCAGCCGACGACGATATGAGTTATGAAGGCTACCGTGTTCCTGACCGTCAAGAAGCGAGGCAGGATGTCCGTGGTTTTGATGCCAACCGGCAAGATATGTGGGGCGGTTTTACCCGTAACCGTCAATTTGGCCGCTATGATGATACAGGCCTGAGAGGGTTAAGACAATATCACCGCTATGGTGAGCGCGGCATGTTTGAACGGTATGGTGATCCCCTAGGTCCGCGTGATCGTACCCTTGGCTATGATTGGATGAGGGGAGATCTCAGACTGAGGGATCGTGATGGTGTCACCGACATAGGCGGCCCAACCGGCGTTGGACGGACCGACCGCTTTGCCCATCCTGATTTGCGCTTAGCACAGCGTTTGGCTGACCGTTGTCAAAATATCCAGGGCGTGCGCAATGCTGAAGTCATCGTATATGAAGATGACGTCATTGTTGGCGTGCAGCCTGAACGGGGTCAAAACGAACAGGAGCTTGAGTCCCGCGTTGAGTCGGTTTTAAGGGATCAAGTCAGAGGAAAAGAGATCCATATCATCACGGATCGTGACCAGTTTAACCGGTTGGGTGAAATTAATCGCGCTCTGCGTGATGGACAGCCTATTGGCAACTTTGTCCGCGATCTTGGTGACATGATTCAAGATGTCGGGCGTGCTGTCACCGAACCTTTCAGACGATAACCTCCTTTGTAAGGATGAGTGAGGAGCAGGTGATGTTTACCTGCTCTTTTTTGCGTGTCCCATGAACAACAGCCAGTAAACGAAGGGCAAGCGGTTATAAAGAGAGGGAGAGTTGCAAAAGATGGCTGCACGATTTAAATTATAAGAGAATCTATGGACGACGGAGGGAAGGTTTATGGCTGGACATTCCAAATGGAAAAATATACAGCATCGTAAAGAAAGACAGGATGCAAAACGAGCCAAAATTTTCACCAAAATTTCAAAGGAAATTTATGCTGCGGTGAAAAACGGGGGACCGGACCCCGATCAAAATCCCCGCTTGCGCATGGCATTGCACAAAGCAAAGCAGGCCAACATGCCTAACGATAATATTCAGCGCACGATTAAGAAAGCAACGGGGGACGTTGAAGGGCTTACTTATGAGGAGATTGTTTATGAAGGATATGGTCCCCATGGTGTGGCCATCATGGTTGACGTGTTAACGGACAACCGTAACCGCTCGGCTGCAGAGGTGCGCCATTTGTTCAACAAGCATGGCGGCAACCTGGGTGAAAGCGGGTGTGTGGCCTATTTGTTCGAGCGCAAAGGGCTGATTGTTGTGGATAAAGAAGCGGCTCCCCTTGGAGAAGATGACCTGATGCTTTTGGCGATTGAAGCCGGCGCGGAAGATCTGCGGGTGGAAGACGATGCTTATGAAGTGGTGACAGCACCAGGCGATTATGAAACGGTAAAGCAGGCTTTGGAAACGAAACAAATTCCGCTTGCTGAAACACAGATCACCATGCTGCCGACGACCACTGTCCAACTGAATGATGAGCAAAAAGAGCAGGTCATGAAGTTAATTGACGCCTTGGAAGACAGTGATGATGTGCAAAACGTATATACCAATGTAGACTGGTAGCCAAGTCCGACTGGAGCATGTATACCCCTTGGCCAAGCTGGAGATAATGAGAAAAAACCAGTTGACAAAGGGGTTTTTTTCAATGTCCATCTGGAGAAAACTGAAGAGGTTGTTACGCAGCAGAAAAGGCCTTATTGCTCTTGCCGCCATTCTCCTTTGTTTAACGGTCTATGCAGTCATGTTAACCGGGACTGATGATGAAACCCAGCAAGTGATGTCTAACAACGAAACCCTGGAGGTCATCTCTTATGAACAGCTCTTTTTCGGCTTATCCGAAGAGGGCGTGTTAACCTTGTACCATGGTCCCCCGGAAGAGAACCAGGTTATTGAAACTTTCTTTCACATTGACACAGAGTTGTTAAAATCGGAATTGCCTGAGTCTGAACTACAAAAATTGAAGACAGGCATCCGGGTCTATAACGCAGAGGATTACGAAGCGGTGCTTGCCACCTTTAAACCCTTTGCTGCAGAGTATTAATTCACTCTGTGGCTTTTTTGCTTGGGCAAAATATGGTACAATACTGAAGATGTATGGAATATATGTTCGTCAACGGACATAGAGAACTGATGCAAGCTGTTGATGACTATGCAGGGATATGGGAGGAAACGGATTGATTATCATGGGAATCGACCCGGGGATTGCCATCGTGGGCTATGCGGTTGTCAAAAAAGAGGGCAGGCAGCTTAAAGCGCTGGACTTTGGCACAATTACAACCAAGCCTGACTTAACCACGCCGGCGCGCCTGAAAAAAATCTATGACGGCCTGACCTCCCTATTGGCCGATTTTCAGCCTGAGGTGCTGGTCATCGAGAAGTTGTTTTTTAACCGTAATGTCACCACCGCTTTTACGGTCGGACAGGCCAGAGGGGTGATGCTTTTGGCTGCTGAAGAGGCCGGTGTACCGGTTGAAGAATATACGCCGCTTCAGGTCAAACAAGCGGTGGTCGGCTATGGGGTGGCCGAGAAGAGGCAGGTTCAGGAAATGGTTAAAATGTTGCTGGGGCTCAGCCAGCGTCCCCAACCTGACGATGCAGCTGATGCCTTGGCTGTGGCCATTTGCCATGCCCATTCGGCCCAGTTGAGCGGGCAACTGCTCAAAAAGGGGCTGAAATTATGATCGATTATATTCAAGGCAAGCTGACCCATGTGGATGTTCACTTTATTGTGGTCGAGACAGGGGGAATCGGCTATCAGGTCATCACCGGCAACCCTTTTCAGTATCGCCGGCATGAAGGAGAAGACGTACGCATCTATACCTACCAGTATGTCAGGGAGGATGCGCTTGCCCTGTATGGCTTCAGGACACGCCAGGAACGCACCCTGTTTGAAAAGCTGTTGCAAGTGTCCGGTGTGGGTCCCAAAGCTGCTCTGGCCCTTGTAGCGACGGCCAGCCCGGCACAAATCGCATGGGCCATCCAAAATGAGGATTTGGCCTTTTTAACCAAGTTTCCTGGGATTGGTAAAAAAACAGCCCAGCGGTTGATTGTCGATTTGAAAGATAAAGTGGATGAGTTTGTGACCCGTGAAAATGTGACGGCAGACCACCTCCAGCCAAACCAACACAGCAGGCCTGAACGGGGGCACACAGAACAAAACACAGTGTTGGAGGAAACGCTGGCCGCTTTACAAGCGCTTGGTTATGGAGAAAGTGAGGTCAGACGGATACTTCCTGAACTGAAGCAGCATGCCGAAGCAGGTGAACCCACAGAAGCGGTGATTAAACGCGGCCTGAAATTGCTGATGGACTAACCTCTAGGTGCTAATTTTTTTATGGGAGTTGGGTGGAATGGAGGAGCGGATCATAACCTCCCATATGACCGAACAAGATCAAGAAGTGGAATTTAGTTTACGTCCCCGAAATTTGCAAGAATACATCGGCCAGACCCAAGTGAAGGAAAACCTGAAAGTGTTTATTGAAGCGGCCAAAATGCGCAAAGAGGCTTTGGACCATGTGTTGTTATATGGGCCGCCGGGATTGGGCAAAACAACCCTGTGCCATATTATTGCCAACGAATTGGGCGTCAAACTGTACACCACATCAGGGCCGGCAATTGAGCGGGCTGGTGATTTGGCCGCCATTCTCACCAATTTGGAGCAAGGGGATGTGCTGTTTATTGATGAAATTCACCGTTTGCACCGCAGTGTGGAAGAGATCCTGTACCCGGCCATGGAAGATTATTGCTTGGACATCATGATAGGCAAAGGGCCCAGTGCCCGTTCAGTCAGGCTTGATCTTCCCCCGTTTACCCTGGTGGGGGCGACAACAAGGGCAGGACAGCTCTCCTCTCCGTTGCGCGACCGGTTTGGGGTGGTGAGCCGGCTCCAATATTATTCGGTGGATGAATTGAGCTTGATAATCACCCGTGCCGCTGATCTTTTACAGGTAGAGATCCGCGGCAATGCCGCCCGGGAGATTGCCCGCCGTTCCCGGGGCACTCCCCGTATTGCCAACCGTTTGCTGAAACGGATCCGTGATTTTGCCCAGGTGATGGGTGATGGCGTGATCACCGAAGAGGTGACCCTTAGCGCCTTGGAAAAGTTGCAAGTGGATGCTTATGGTTTAGACCATATTGACCACCAGTATTTACAAGTGATTATCCACCATTTTAAAGGGGGCCCGGTGGGGGTGGAAACTATTGCGGCCATGATTGGGGAAGAAGTGGACACCATAGAAGATGTGTATGAGCCGTATTTGATGCAGATCGGGTTTTTGCAGCGCACCCCCCGGGGACGGATTGTCACGCCCCGTGCTTATGAGCACTTTAATCTGGAGCCCCCTGAACGATGAGCGCAAGATAGGAAGCGCTGGGAAAGGAGTATGCACCATGAGAGTGGATGAATTTGATTTTGAGTTGCCGGAAGAATTAATTGCCCAAAAACCTTTACCGGACCGGGCCAGTTCCCGCTTGCTCCATCTAGACAGGCAAACGGGCGCTATTTTCCATCACCAGTTTACTGATATTGTGCAGCTGTTAACGGCTGGTGATGTGCTGGTCCTCAATGACACCAAGGTGATGCCGGCACGGCTGTTGGGGGTCAAAGAGGAAACGGGGGCCAAGGTGGAAGTTTTGCTGCTCAAGCAGATAGAAGGGGATAGTTGGGAAACATTGGTCAAACCGGCCAAGCGGGTCAAGCCCGGTGTCACCTTGCGTTTTGGTGACGGCAGGTTGCGGGCGGTCTGCACGGGAGTGACTGATGCCGGAGGCCGTTATATCCGCTTTGAGTATCAGGGCATCTTCCAAGAAATTTTGGCTGAACTGGGCCAGATGCCCCTTCCCCCATACATCAAGGAGCAGTTGGATGATCCTGACCGTTACCAAACGGTCTATGCCCGGCATGAGGGGTCAGCGGCCGCTCCCACAGCCGGTTTGCATTTTACTCCTGCTATTTTGCAGGCCTTGGAAGATAAAGGAGTTATCTTGACCTATATTACCCTTCATGTTGGATTGGGCACCTTCCGTCCGGTGCAGGCAGAGCGTGTGGAAGAACACCAGATGCATGCTGAATTTTTTCAGATGCCCCAAGAGACAGCACAGGTACTTAATCAGGCCAAAGCGGAAGGGCGGCGCATCATCGCCGTAGGCACCACTTCCGTGCGCACTTTGGAGACGGTGGTTCGCGCTCAAAACGGACGTTTTGGGGCTTGTTCGGGCTGGACGGATATTTTTATTTATCCCGGTTTCCGTTTTCAAGCCATTGACGGCATGCTGACCAATTTTCACCTGCCTAAATCGACATTGATCATGCTGGTCAGCGCTTTTGCCGGTAAGGAAACCATTATGCAGGCCTATCGGGAAGCCGTTAAACAGCGTTACCGTTTTTTCAGCTTTGGCGATGCAATGCTCATTTTGTAAAGCGTACCACACAGCTCACAGCAAAGTACACCAAGAACAAGTGCACAGTGAAGCAGGAGGTCAAAATGGCTGTCAGATATGAACTGATAAAAACTTGTAAGCAAAGCGGGGCCCGCCTGGGGCGCCTGCATACGCCTCACGGCACTATTGAAACTCCGGTCTTTATGCCGGTTGGGACTCTGGCTACGGTGAAGACGATGAGTCCTGAAGAGCTGAAAGAGATGAATGCCCAGATTATTCTCAGTAACACCTATCACTTGTATCTTCGCCCGGGGGAAGATATTGTCCGTGAAGCGGGCGGCTTGCACGCCTTTATGAATTGGGACCGCCCCATTTTGACTGACAGTGGCGGATTCCAGGTGTTTAGCTTAAGCAAACTGCGGCAGATTGAAGAAGAAGGCGTTCACTTCCGTAACCATATCAGCGGAGAAAAGTTGTTCATCTCTCCAGAAAAAGCCACGCAGATCCAAAACGACCTGGGGGCTGACATTATTATGGCCTTTGATGAGTGTGCGCCGTATCCGGCCGACCGGGACTATGTCAAAGCGTCTCTGGAGCGGACGACCCGCTGGGCTGAGCGCTGCCTGAAGGCCCATCAGCGTCCCCACGATCAGGCCCTGTTCGGGATTGTGCAAGGGGGAATGTATCCGGACTTACGGGCACAGAGTGTCAAAGAGATTACTTCCCTCGGTTTTCCCGGCTATGCTGTGGGCGGTTTAAGCGTCGGGGAACCGAAAGAGGTGATGAATCAGATACTGGAGGAGACGACCCCCCTCTTGCCTGCTGACAAACCCCGGTATCTGATGGGGGTTGGCTCGCCCGATGCCCTGATTGACGGGGTAATCAGGGGGATTGACATGTTTGATTGTGTCTTGCCTACCCGGATAGCCCGCAACGGGACAACCATGACCAGCCAGGGGCGCCTGGTCGTGCGCAACGCCCAGTATGCCCGTGATTTCCGTCCCCTGGACCCGGAATGTGACTGTTACACTTGCCGGAACTACACCCGGGCTTATATCCGCCATCTGATCAAGTGTAATGAAACGTTTGGCTTCCGCCTGACCACTTACCATAACCTTTACTTTTTACTGCGATTGATGGAAAATATAAAAGAGGCGATCAGAAACGATTCCCTGCTTGATTTCAGGGAGCAGTTTTTTGAGAAATACGGGTTCAACCGGCCTGGTGCCCGCCCATTTTAAAAAAAGGCCTCTTGTCCCCTGCCAGCCGTTGTGGAAGACCGGTCTTGTCTGGCCTCTCGAGTTCTTATACAATAGAGAGCATAACGAAACAGATCATTGAAAGGAGTGAGTATGATGCAAGAATTGATGGGCTTTTTGTTGCCACTGGCCTTAATGTTTGCGATTTTTTATTTTCTCTTGATCCGGCCGCAGCAAAAGCGCCAGCGGGAGCGTAATCAGATGCTGGCCAATTTGCAACGGGGAGACAAGGTGATCACCATCGGTGGCTTGCACGGTACCATTGTGGATTTGACTGAAGAAAAAGTGATCCTCAAAGTGGCCGACAATGTGCGTTTGACATTTGAGCGCAGCGCTGTCAATGCGGTGGTCAATGATGACAAGTAAACAGCATACATAAGTAAGTACAAATCCCTCACCTGGGAAGGATCCATAGCAGGTGAGGGTTTTTTGCTGTACGGCCTTTTGGCTTATTTCCTTTGGGGGCTTAAATTCACCCCAATGATGCCTCCCAGCATGGCAATCAACAGAAAGCTGGAATACTGAAGCAAAGTATACACGCTTATTGGGGTCTCGTAGCCTAAATAAGACAGCAGCCAGGACAAGAGAATGAAACCCAGTCCAGTCAGTCCGCCGAAGTACCAGCCTTTCTGCCCGGATTGATAGCCTGCGATCAGGCCGCCGATCAACACGGTCACAAGTGTGGTTGGCATCAAAAACCATTGCAGTGTGGTTTCCGGAAGAGAGGTAAAGTGGAGCACAAGGGAAAAAATCAGGCTGAGGCTCAGCAGGATCACGATAATGGTTAACAAACCTGTCAACACGGGGCGCAGCGAAATATTTTCCATACAGAAAACTCCTTTCTGCAAGTCAGACTTCAGAACACAGGTTTTGGTACAAGATATTCACCTGTCCCACAATTTAGCACGGAAAAATTGAATTCAGAGTGAAAAACTAACGGGTAGAACAGGACGGACGCGAAGTCACGAGGTGTTGGTGGGAGGACTTCTTATGGATTTGGTGGCACTGGTGCTGCGCACCCTTTTTGTCTATTTCTTTATTCTGTTGGTCATGCGTATGATGGGCAAAAGAGAAATCGGCAAATTGTCGATCTTTGACCTGGTGGTATCGATTATGATCGCTGATCTGGCTGTGCTGGCGGTGGAACATTTTGATGTTCCCCTTTTTTTCAGTTTAGTTCCTATCGTGGTTCTGTTTCTGACCCAAATTGGCTTATCTTACATTTCATTGAAATCCAAAACAATCCGTGAAATTGTGGACGGTAAACCTTCCGTGCTGATAGAAAATGGGCAAATCCGGGAGGAAGAGATGAAAAAACAGCGGTATAACCTGAATGACTTGCTCATGCAACTGCGTGAAAAAAATATTTATTCCTTAAGCCAGGTGGAGTTTGCCATCCTTGAGCCTACAGGCAAACTCACGGTCATTCCGCGGGAAGAGGAAAAACAAGTGACAAAAAAGGATCTGAATTTGCCTGTGCGCAAAGTGGAGCGGCCTGTCATTTTAATTGAAGACGGGGAAGTCAATGAAGACAACCTGAACAAAATTGGACGCAATGTGCTGTGGTTAAAACAACAAGTTAAAAAGCGAACCGGTATCTCCCGCCTTAAAGATGTTTCCTTCTGCAGCCTGGATACGGATGGTGTCTTGTATATCGACTTGAAAGATCAACGCAGAAAGTAAGCCTTGTTCAACGTCTGGGAAAAATAGGCGCAATATGTTTGCCAATGATGGGTATGCGCTCCATATCTTGCCGGCCCACCATTTTTAAAGCGATCAGGGAAAGAAAATAAAGCCAGCCAGCGAATAATAAGGTAAGCACTAACGCCCACAGCAAGGACAGGCCCAGCTCCCTTTGCAGCCAGTCAAAACCGTACACGCCTCCCGCAGCCATCATCGCCATGGCCAGGCCTGTTTTAACGATATCTTGCACATGAATGGAAAAACCCTTCATCACTTTCACAATGGAGAAGAAATGAAGCAAGGTGACCAGACACACGTTGATATTAATGGCCAGAGCTGCTCCGTAAATCCCCAGGCTGGGACGGGAGGCCAGAAAGACAATGGCGATCATTTTAATCATAGCGCCATATAAGGTATTCATCATGGCTGTTTTAGCCAAATCCAATCCTTGCAAGGCAGCTTGCAGAGGACCTTGAAAATACAACAGCAGAAAGAAGGGGGCCAACAGCTGCAAAAATTTTGCTGCCTCCGGGGTGTCATAGATCACGGTCGTTAACGGTCCGGCAAAAAAGAACATGATCACCGTGCTGGGGGCCCCGCAAATCAAGGCAATGCGCAGGGCTTGGTACAGACGGCGGTGAATCAGGGCGTAATTATGCCTTGCCCGGGCCTCGCTGATGGCAGGAACCAGCGAAACAGACAGCGAATATGTGATAAACATGGGTAACATGACTAATGGAATGGCATAGCCGGACAGCAATCCATACTGTGCTGTGGCGACGGAAGTGGCCACTCCCGCTATTGCCAGGCTTTGGGCCACAAGGATTGGCTCAAATGTCCAGGACAAGGAACCAATCAATCCGCTGCCTGTAGCCGGTAAGCCGATGCGCAACAAATCTTGCAAAGTTTCTTTCCCTTTTTGCAATTGGGCAAAAAATCCGGTGCGGATTCTGAATTCTTTTTTTCTTTTACTATATTTAAAAGTGGTTAACAGGTAGATGAGGGCAGCAGCTTCGCCGATGACCACACTTATCATGGCTCCTGCTGCCGCAAATTCAAGCCCGTAAGGCAAAAGCATCGTGGACAGCAAGACAACCAGACTGATGCGCACCACCTGTTCAATCACCTGGGCGTAGGCCGAAGGGCGCATGTTTTGTCTGCCTTGAAAATACCCTTTTATCACAGAGGAGATGGCCACAATGGGGATGATGGGTGTAATCGCAATCAGTGGCCAGTACGCCCGTTCGTCTGTCAAAAACCAGGATGAGATCATTTTGGCCCCCAGAATGGTGAGCACCGTAAAGATGACGCTTAAGATGGCGGTGATGGCCAGAGAAACAACGAGAATGCGTTTGATGCGGAGGCGATCCCCTTGTGCTTCCGCTTCAGCCACCAGTTTAGAGATGGCTACGGGCAGCCCCAACCTGGTCAGTGTAATGACCAAAATTAAAATGGGAACGGCCATCATATATAAGCCGACACCTTCAGGCCCTAATATACGGGCCATCACAATTCTGTTGACAAACCCTAATAGTTTAGTAACAAAACCTGCCAGGATGAGAATGATTGCACCTTGAATAAAACTTTGTTTGCCCATTCCTCTGGTCCCTTCTTTCAAAAAAACTCTTGTCCTTTTTTAAAACTATCTATATGCTAGAAGGGACTGAGAGCATGACCAAAAGTAAGAAAAGGGGTTTAGCATGAGCGAACTGAAGGACCAACTCATCTCTTTTATCACCAATGCACTTGATGCCTTGCCAGCGGAAATCATTGTGATTGTGATCAGCAGCTTTCCCATTTTGGAATTAAGAGCCGGGCTGCCCGTTGCCTTGGCCAACGGGATGTCTTTTTGGAAGGGATACTGGCTCAGTGTGGTGGGCAATATGCTGCCGGTGATTCCGCTCTTGCTTTTATTTCGCCCCTTAAGCGAGATCCTGATGCGGTTTCGCTGGTATGCCCGCTTTTATCACTGGCTGTACAGGCGCACCATGCACAAAAGTGAAAAGGTAGAGCGTTACGGGGCGTTGGGATTAATCTTGTTTACCGCTGTTCCCTTGCCCACAACCGGAGCATGGACCGCCTGTGTGGCTGCCAGTTTGTTTAATATCCGGTTCAGTTACGCTTTCAGTGCCATTTTGGCCGGTGTCTTGATGGCCGGCCTCTTAGTCGGTGCAGCCTACGGAATTGTGACGTTTCCCTTTTAAATCATTTTTATCTATGGGAGGGATGGCGGATGGACAAGGCTTCCTTGCTGAAAGAAAAGCTGGAGGAGGTTCTGCAAAGCAAAGTGGATGAGTTCCATCTGTTGGGGTATGCCGGGGTGACCAAGGATGAGATTTGGGATTGTGTCACTTCCCATTACAAAGGGGAGTGGCCCCCTCTCTACCGTTTGGTGAATGACATCTATACTCTCAAAGCGACCGACTTGATGAACTGGCTGACAATGGGTGCCTATCGCGGAAGCATTGACTTTGGAAAAAATAGTCTTTTATAATGAAACTATTGGACAAGAAGGAGGCACTCAGATTAATGAGATGGAGCATGATCGTCATCTTCCTGGCCATCATTATCGGCGGCTTCACGTTTATGGCCTTCAGCGTGGACAGTGTCATCAGCAACATCACCCTTGGCCTTGATTTACAAGGTGGATTTGAAATTTTGTACAAGGTTGTACCCGTAAACGAAGAACAGCAGGTCACCCAGTCCCTGTTACATGATACATATACCGCCTTATACCGCCGGGTTGATGCCATGGGTGTCAGCGAGCCCGACCTGCGGGTGGAAGGGGAAGACCGCATCCGCGTCCGCCTGGCGGGAGTGCATGATCCAGAGGAGGCCCGGCGCTTTTTGTCCACAGAGGCACGTCTTTCCTTTCGCAACACGGAGGATGAGTTTCTGTTCGGGGGAGAACACTTGAAGGAAGGGTCTGCCCGGGCGGTGTTTGACGAGTATAACCGGCCTATCGTCATGTTGGAATTTAAGGACCCAGACCTCATCCGCCAGATTACGTCTGAATATCTGCATGATATTATTGTGATTTGGCTCGACTTTGATGAAGAAACCGATTCCTTTCGGGAAGAAATGTTAAAAGAGGACCCTAAATTTTTGTCAGCACCTGAAGTGAAGAGTGTGTTAAGCACTGAAGCAAGCATCACAGGATTCCAAAGTTATGAAGAAGCAGAAGAGCTGGCCAGCCTACTGAATGCTGGCGCTTTGCCTGTTCAGCTGGAGGAGCTGACGGCGCGCAGCGTCAGTCCCACCCTTGGGGAGCGGGCCCTGGACTTGACGGTAAGGGCGGGGATGATTGGCGGGGCCCTGATCGCCCTGTACATGCTCCTTTACTACCGTTTGCCCGGTCTGGTGGCTGCATTGGCCCTGTTCTTTTATGTGTATTTCATCCTGGTTGTCTTCAACTGGATGAATGCGGTGCTAACCTTGCCTGGCATTGCGGCTCTTGTACTCGGGATCGGCATGGCGGTAGACGCCAATATTATTACCAATGAACGGATTAAGGAAGAGATCCGCTCCGGCAAAACGATGATGTCCTCCTTCCGGGCGGGTTCCAAACGGTCGCTCCGCACCATTATGGACGCCAATATTACCACCATCATTGCTGCAGGGGTTCTATTTTACTTCGGGGACTTTGCCATTCAGGGCTTTGCCCTGATGCTTATTGTCAGTATTGTGCTCAGCCTGGTGACCGCTGTTTTGGGGTCGCGCCTGTTGCTTGGCCTCTTGGTGGCCAGCCGGGCCTTTGACAACAAGCCCCGCTGGTTCGGTGTGAAGGAGAGTGAGATCAGTGAACTTTAATTTTGATCCAGAATCCAGCCGGTTTCAATTTGTCAAGCACCGGTATAAATATTTCCTCGTCTCAGCTGTCTTAATCGGTCTGGGGCTTGTCATCATTGCTGTGCTGGGTCTTAATCTGGGCGTGGATTTTGAAAGTGGTTCCACTTTGGAAATATTAATTCAGGGTCAGCCTTTTACCACTGAAGATGTGCAGGCGGTCTTTGCCGAACTTGGGCTGGAGCCTGGTGACATCCGCCTGATCGGCAACAATAATGAGATAGCCGAAGTGCGTTTTATCGGCACCTTGGACCAAGAGGAAATTAATCGGGTGCGCGAAGCCTTTGCCGAGCGGTTTGGTGAGATTGATATCAACGAATCGACCGTTTCGCCCCTGGTCGCCCGGGAACTGGCCAATCAAGCGGTATACGGGATCCTGCTGGCTTCCCTAGCGGTGATCATTTACGTGGCCATCCGCTTTGAATACCGCTTTGGGATCGCGGCCATCATCGCCCTGTTTCATGACGCCCTGTTCATTGTGGCTGTGTTTGCCCTGTTGCGTCTGGAAGTGGATCTGACGTTTATTGCTGCAGTGTTAACCATTGTGGGTTATTCGATCAACGATACCATCGTTATCTTTGACCGTTTGCGGGAAAACATGAAGTTTGCCAAGCTGAAAAGGGTAGAAGACTTGGAACAACTGGTCAACCGCAGCATCGTGGAAAATCTGCCCCGCACCTTAAACACATCGATCACTGTGGTTTTTGCAGCCTTGGCCCTGTATCTGTTGGGGGGAGAGGGGATTCGTAACTTTTCCTTTGCCCTGTTGATTGGCTTATTAGCCGGAACGTATTCTTCCATCTTTATTGCCGCCCAATTGTGGTTTGAATGGAAAAAACGGGAGCTTAAAAAAAAGATGTTCCAACCCCAGAATGCCTGAACCAGCCGTGGAGTTCTTCCACGGTTTTTGTTTGTTAAGGGCTAAAATGTTGGCAACGGGCAAAAAATAGAGAGAGAAAGAAGGGAGATTCACATGACAACCAAGCAACGTTTTCAGCAAGCGGAGTTTGCTGCCTGGGTGGGCATTGTCGGCAACCTGTTTTTGGCTGTGCTTAAAGCCATAGTGGGAACGGTCGGCAACAGCCGGGCGCTGGTGGCAGATGCCGTCCATTCCGCTTCTGATGTGATCGGCTCTGTGGCGGTGTTAATCGGGTTGAAGGCGGCCAAACTGCCGCCTGATTCGGACCATCCGTATGGGCATGGCAAGGCAGAGTCCATTGCGGCTATTATTGTGGCGGTTATCTTGTTCCTGGCCGGGTTGCAAATCGGTTACAGTTCGTTTCAGGCCTTGTTTGCACCGGCTGTCACACCCAGTGTGCTCGCTGTGTTTGTCGCCCTGTTTTCGATTGTGATGAAGGAGCTCATGTTTCAGTATAAATTCAGGCTGGGAAAAAAATTGAACAGCGATGCCCTGATTACCAATGCTTGGGAGCACCGTTCAGACGTGTTATCTTCCGTGGCTGCTTTAATCGGCATCGGCGGGGCTGTGCTAGGTGGCTATCTTGGCCTACCGTGGCTGGTCTACCTTGATCCGCTGGCTGGCATTCTGGTCTCCTTGCTGGTTATGAGAGTCGCCTGGAAGCTGGGCAGAGAGTCCATTCACAATACGCTGGACCATGTCCTGCATGAGGAAGATGCCCTAAAGTTGCGTAAAACCGTGGAATCGGTAAACGGTGTGATACGGGTCGATGAGTTATATGCCCGGGAGCATGGCCATTATGTGATTGTTGACGTAAAGATTGCAGTAGACCCGGACCTTACAGTGGAAGAGGGGCATCAGATCGGCAAGCAGGTCAAAGACAAACTGATGAAAGATCATGAGCATGTGCAGGACGTGCTCGTGCATGTCAATCCCTACCGGGAAAAACCGGCTTTCTCATCCTCTTTCCCAAAAAAGCCGTAAGCACATTGCCACTCCTGTTCCCTTCCATTATAATGAATGGGGATTAAAAGGAGTGAGAATATGCTGGCTTCGCAAACGAGATGGGAGGTTGCCTCTTGCCCTCTGGAGCAGGCCAGGCAACTTCAAAGGGAATTGGGACTCACCTCCCTAGTGGCTAAAGTGTTGACCGCCAGAGGATGGGACGCGGAACAGGCACGTCAGTTATTGGATATTGACAAGCAAACCTTTTATGACCCCTACCGGATGGACGGCATGGCGGAGGCGGTGGAACGCATTAAGGACGCTGTGCGAAACAATGATAAAATCCGTGTCTATGGGGACTATGACTGCGACGGCATCACCAGCACGGTGATCATGTATAAGACTTTGTCCCAGCTCGGGGCTACAGTGGATTATTATGTTCCCAACCGGTTCAGTGAAGGCTACGGTCTTAACAAAGCTGCAATTGACAAAGCTAAAGCGGAGGGTGTCCGGCTCCTGATCACAGTGGATACCGGCATCACCGGCCGGGAGGAAGTGGCATATGCAATGGCACAGGGCATCGACGTGATCGTCACGGATCACCATCAGCCTCCTCCTGAA
Source organism: Caldalkalibacillus thermarum (assembly GCF_014644735.1). Taxonomy (NCBI): domain Bacteria; kingdom Bacillati; phylum Bacillota; class Bacilli; order Caryophanales; family Bacillaceae; genus Caldalkalibacillus; species Caldalkalibacillus thermarum. The sequence goes on from NZ_BMKZ01000005.1 coordinate 53,984, forward strand.
CTCCCCCAAAGTTTGGCTGTCATCAATCCTAAAAAAGCAGGTTGCCCTTATCCGTTCAAAGACTTGTCCGGAGCCGGCATTGCCCTTAAAGTGGCTCAAGCTTTGCTGGATGATACCCCCCAGGCCTTCCTGGATATTGCGGCCCTTGGCACCATTGCCGATCTGGTCCCCTTAAGGGATGAAAACCGCCTGATTGCCTATCACGGGCTAAATGTGCTCAACCGCACCCGGCACGTTGGGCTGCAAGTGCTAATCGAAAAGGCAGGGTTGGGTGAAGTGTCCATCAATGAACAGCATGTGGGCTTTGTGCTTGGTCCCAGGCTTAATTCGTGCGGCCGGCTCGCCTCAGCTGAGACGGCCGTTCAACTTTTTCTAACGGACGACCGCGCTCAAGCGTCAGCCCTCGTGCAGAACATTGAGGCGTTGAATGCCGAACGCCAGCGTTTGGTTGAGCAGATTGTACAGGAAGCTGTGGACATGATTGAAGGGGAATATCCCCGCGTCAAACCTAAAGCGTTGGTTGTGGCTCAGGAAGGCTGGCATGAAGGGGTGCTGGGGATTGTCGCCTCCAAACTTGTGGAGCGTTATTACAGACCGGCCGTCGTTTTGACCATTGATTCAAACAGCGGCATGGCCAAGGGATCTGCCCGCAGTATTGATGGCTTTGATATTTATCAGGCTTTATTCTCTTGCCGAGAGTGGTTGCCCCATTTTGGAGGGCACCGGCAGGCTTGCGGCTTAAGTCTAGCCGTTGAACATATTCCATACATACGCACCCGTCTGGATCAATTGGCCGAACAATGGTTAACGGAAGAAGATTTGCAGCCAGCAACCCGTGTTGACATTTCTTGCCCGGTGAGTGAATTGACTGTGGAGGCCATCGAACAGCTGCGCAAGCTGGCCCCCTTCGGGGAAGGCAATCCCAAGCCGGTGATCCTGGTGGAAGAGCTGGACATTAAAGATCTGCGCCAGGTCGGTGCAGCTGGCCAGCACTTAAAATGTTTGTTCCAGCAGGAAGACATCCCGTTAGAGGCCATTGGCTTTGGCTGGGGAGAAGTTGTGCATCACATCTGCCCGGCAGCTAAGGTCAGCCTTGTCGGGGAGCCGGCCATAAATGAGTGGAATGGGGAGCGCAAGCCGCAAATCTTGATTGCTGATCTTCAAGTTCGCGAACGGCAGTATTTTGACTGGAGAAGCAAAAAAAGGCTGGCTGAACAGATCAACCTTTTGCCGGCTGACAAGACAGTGGCGGTGTGTTATTTCCGGGAAGCACAGCCAGAAGGCCCCCTTGAAGGTGTATTGCATATTTCCATTGGTCAAGACGGCCAGGTTGGACAGCCTGACCTTCTGGACCGTCCGGACGCGGTGGTCTTGTATGACCTGCCCCGTACCCGGCAGCAACTGCACCGCTTGTGCCGCCAGCTCAAAGATGTGGGGCGGATTTATATGATGTTCCGCCATGATGACAGCCATTTTTTCTCCACCCTGCCCACACGGGAGCATTTTAAGTGGTATTACGCCTTCTTGCGCCAGAAGGGTCCCTTTGATCTGCAGGCCTGGGGGCCAGAGCTGGCCAGACGCAAAGGGTGGACCATGGATGCCTTGCAATTTATGACAGAGGTGTTTTTGGAACTGCAATTTGCTACAATAAAGGAAGGCAAAATACACCTTGTTCCCAGTCCCAGAAAGAAAGATTTAACTGAGTCGCCCTGTTACCGGAAAAGACAGGAAGAAATCCAGCTGGAACAATTGCTTGTTTATTCACCGTACCAGGAACTTATCCGCTACTTATCCCACCATATTGACGGTCACGAGGCCAATTTGGACAGAGGTAAGGAGGAAGAAGTATATGGATTTTAAATCAAAAATCAGAGTGATTGAGGATTTCCCCCAGCCCGGTATCCGCTTCAAAGATATTACCACCCTGTTAAAAGATGGCCAGGCCTATCAGGCAGCCATTGACAAGCTGGCTGAATACGCTGAATCAAAAGGGGCTGATCTGGTCGTCGGACCGGAAGCCAGAGGCTTTGTTATCGGCGCACCCATTGCCTATAAATTGGGCAAAGGGTTTGTACCGGTGCGCAAAGCGGGCAAGCTGCCTGCCGAGACCGTTCAAGCCGAGTATGATCTGGAATATGGCCAAGATGCCCTGGCCATACATAAAGACGCCATAAGGCAAGGTCAAAAAGTGCTGGTGGCCGATGACCTGTTGGCTACAGGCGGCACGATTTCCACCACCATCAACCTTGTTGAACAACTGGGTGGGAAAGTGGTCGGCTGTGTTTTTTTGATCGAGCTGACCTATCTCAATGGCCGGAAAAAATTAGAGCCTGAATATCATGTTTTTTCCCTTGTCCAGTACTAGCAATCCGCACAGGCGATCATTCAAAAAGCGAGAGATCAAGTTGCCAAAACTTACATCGTCCCCGTGACTAGAGCGGGGGCGATGTTTCTCTTTACAATTTCAGCCGTTTCAGAGATAATAATGGGAAAAACGAGTGTGGGAAAAATGTCCCAAGCTTGACAAAGGTGATTGGGATGACCATAGAAGAACTGATGACCAAGGTAAAAACATATCTTTCTCCCGACGATGTCCAGTTTATTGAACGGGCCTATCAATTTGCCCGGGACGCTCATGAAGGGCAATACCGGCTGTCGGGAGAAGAATATATTAATCATCCGGTAGAGGTGGCCGGCATTCTGGCTAATTTGCAACTGGATGCTGTTACCATTGCTGCTGCTCTTTTGCATGATGTGATTGAAGATACGACGGCAACCGTGGAAGAGTTGGAAGAGCAGTTCGGGGAAGAAGTGGCACTGTTAGTGAATGGTGTCACAAAGTTAAAACGCATTAAGTATAAATCCCAAGAGGAACAACAGGCTGAAAATCACCGGCGCATGTTTGTGGCCATGGCTAAAGATTTGCGCGTCATTCTGATCAAATTGGCGGACCGCTTGCACAACATGCGCACCCTTAAGTATATGCCGGAGGAGAAGCGGCGTAAAAAAGCGGAAGAAACATTGGAGATCTTTGCACCTTTGGCACACCGCTTGGGGATCTCGACGATCAAGTGGGAATTGGAAGATATATCCTTAAGGTATTTGAATCCGCAGCAATACTACCGTATTGTTCACCTGATGAAACAAAAGCGGGCCGAACGGGAGCAGCATATCCAGAAGGTCATTGAGATTATTCGCCAGAAGATTGAGGAAGTGGGTATCAAAGCCGAGATCTCGGGGCGTCCCAAACATATTTACAGCATCTATCGCAAGATGCAAGAGCAGAAAAAAGCTTTTAACGAAATCTACGATTTAATGGCCATCCGCATCATCGTTGAGACGGTGCGGGATTGTTATGCTGTGCTGGGCATTATCCATACCTGTTGGAAACCGTTGCCCGGCCGCTTTAAAGATTATATTGCCATGCCCAAGCCCAATATGTATCAGTCCTTGCATACCACAGTCATGAGTTACAAGGGGCAGCCTCTGGAGGTCCAAATCCGGACCCATGAGATGCACCGCACTGCCGAATACGGAATTGCTGCCCACTGGGCCTATAAAGAAGGGAAGAACTTAAAAGAGACTTCCCCTTCCGCCCTGGACGAAAAACTGACCTGGTTCAGGGAAGTGTTGGAAAGCCAGCAAGATGCCCAGGATGCCCGTGAATTTATGGAATCCTTGAAAATGGATCTCTTTTCTGATGTGGTCTTTGTGTTTACCCCAAAGGGGATGTGATTGAGCTGCCGGCCGGATCGGTGCCGTTAGACTTTGCCTACCGTATTCATACTGAAGTGGGGAACCGCTGCGTGGGGGCAAAAGTGAACGGAAAAATTGTTCCTCTTGATCATGAGCTGAAAACAGGCGATATTGTAGAAATTTTAACCTCCAAGCACAGCTATGGGCCCAGCAGGGATTGGCTGAAAATCGCTAAATCTTCCACCGCAAAAAGCAAAATTAAACAATTTTTCAAAAAAGAGAAGCGGGAAGAAAGTATTGCCAAAGGCAAAGAACTGGTTGAAAATGAAATTACCAAGCAAGGTTTTGACCTCAAACAGGTGCTGACCGAGGAAAATGTGGACCAGGTGGCCAAGAAATTTAACTTTAAGGGGCAGGAAGATATGTATGCTGCTGTGGGCTACGGCGGCATTACCGCCAGTCAGATTGCTACCCGCCTGACTGAAAAACTGCGCCGCGAGCAGCAACTGGAAAAACCAGTAGAACTGCCTGAAGTCCCGCAGGACAAAAGACGTAAAAAATTTGCCCACGGGGTGAGAGTGAAGGGCGTTGATAACCTGCTGATCCGCCTGTCACGCTGTTGCAATCCGGTTCCGGGCGATGAGATTATCGGTTTTATCACCAAGGGACGTGGTGTTTCCGTTCACCGCCAAGACTGCCCCAATGTCCAGCGTGAAGAAGTAAAGGAACGTCTGTTGCCCGTAGAGTGGGAAGGTGAACCTGACTACAGCTATAATGTAGACATTGAGATTACCGCCTTAGACAGGCGGGGGCTTTTGAACGAAGTATTGCAGGTGGTCAATGAAAGCAAAACCAATATTATTGCTGTCTCAGGCCGGACGGACCGCAACCGGATGGCTTCCATCTCTATGACGCTGGCCATTTCCAACATAGATCATCTGCATAAAGTGGTGGAACGGATTAAACAAATCCGGGACATTTTCTCGGTACAGCGCGTGACCCAATAACCATGAACAAGGGTGATCAGCCGTGAGAGTGGTTGTGCAACGCAGCAAACAAGCCAAAGTGACGGTCAATGGACACATCACTGGCCAGATTGAGCATGGCTTTGTGGTGCTAGTAGGTGTCACCCATGAGGATACATCCCAGGATGCAGCCTACCTGGCCGAAAAGGTGGCCCATTTACGTGTCTTTGAAGATGAAACAGGTAAAATGAACCGTTCTTTGTTGGATGTGGGTGGACAAGTTTTGTCCGTGTCCCAGTTCACCCTGTATGGGGATTGCCGCAAGGGCAGGCGGCCAAACTTCATGCAAGCGGCCAAACCTGAGCAGGCCAAAGCACTGTACGAAAAGTTTAATCAGGACTTGCAGGAAAAAGGCGTGCACGTGGAAACGGGAGAATTCGGGGCCATGATGAAGGTGGAGCTGGTTAATGACGGCCCGGTGACCTTGATCATCGACAGCCAGGAGCGTTAACACCAGTCTCCGTTTTCTCTATGGAGGTTGTTGCTGATTGAGGCTCTGTACCGCCCTGTTCCCTGTCTGAGCTTTAAAATGTGGAGGTTTGGCAACACTAGATACCAAACGACTGAAGGCGAGGAACAGGGAATGAGGCGCAAACTGAAAGAGACAATGAGTCAGCAAGCCATGGCCCGCAGAATGGGCGTTGATTTTCGTGACCAGCTGGACAAAGAAACGACGATACAAGACATGGAAATTGCCCGGGAATTCAATCAGCGTGTCATCCAGATCCGTCAAGCGAAAAGACTTTAATAGACCGGTCACAGCAGGTCTTGACAATGCTTTGAAGGATGCAGTAAGATTAAAAAACAATTATGACAATCGTAAACGGATCCGATGACAGGAAGAGTAGACAAGCAGCGCCTAGACAGAGAGGAAGCACCGTGGCTGAAAGTGCTTCTCTAGTGCCGCGCTTGTTGAAAGACATCCTGTAGGACCGCTATTGAAAGAGAGGCTCGAGTAAATAGCGGCGTGACCCGCGTTAAGGGTAAAGTGGGTAAATGGCCCAAAGCCATTTACCAATGAGGGTGGTACCACGGGTGTAAACAACTCGTCCCTGATCTTGAATCGGGGGCGGGTTTTTTGCTATATATCCATCCATCAGGCCTGATACATATTTGTTTTGCGCCATTATAACCAATACAGGTTTAAACTTAAAAAAGGAGGAGCAAGGATGACCATTCGAATCCCGCGCGGAACGGCTGATATCCTGCCCGGGGAAGTGGAAAAATGGCACTATATCGAGAACAAGATCCGTGACCTTTGCCGTCGCTTTAATTATGCCGAAATCCGCACCCCCATTTTTGAGCATACCGAACTTTTTCAGCGTGGTGTAGGGGAAACGACCGATATTGTTGAGAAAGAGATGTACACCTTTATTGACAAAGGGGACCGCAGCATCACCTTGCGTCCGGAAGGAACGGCAGCGGTGGTGCGCGCCTATGTGGAGCATAAGCTTTATGCTGATCCCAAACAGCCGGTCAAGCTGTATTATGTTGGCCCCATGTTCCGCTATGAGCGTCCACAGGCGGGACGCATGCGCCAGTTTACCCAGTTTGGCATCGAAGCAATCGGTTCCAAAGATCCGCTGCTTGATGCCGAAGTGATTGCCATGGCCATGCAGTTTTACGCTGAATTGGGCTTAACTGGCTTGCGCCTGGAATTAAACAGCGTGGGCTGCCAGAACTGCCGGCCCAAGCACAGGGAGGCCCTGGTCGCCTTTTTGGAAGAAGTGAAGGAAGAGCTGGGACCGGAAGACCGTTCCCGCTTGGAGCGCAATCCGCTCAGGGTCTTGGACAGCAAAGATCCAAAAACACAGGAATTGACGAAGGATGCGCCTTCTATCCTGGACTATTTATGTGAGGATTGCCGGCCCCATTTTGAGGCGGTACAACGTTACCTAGATGAGCTCAACATTCCTTATGTGATTAATCCACGCCTGGTTCGTGGTTTGGACTATTATACCCAGACCGCTTTTGAAATAATGGTGGAGGGGATCGGGGCCATTGGCACCATCTGTGGCGGCGGCCGGTATAATGGCTTGGTCGCTGAAATCGGGGGCCAGGATAAGCCCGGAATCGGTTTTGCTTTAAGTATCGAGCGTTTGCTCTTGGCTTTGGAAAAACAGGGTATTGAGCTGCCTGTTACTGACGGGCTGGACTGTTTTGTCGTCACGCTGGGTGAAGCGGCCAAACGGCAAGGCTTCAAACTTGTTCACCAGTGGCGGAAAGCAGGCTTAAAAGTGGAACAGGATTTCCTTGACCGCGGATTAAAGGGTCAGTTGAAGTCTGCTGACCGCTATCAAGCCAAATATGCGGCCATTGTAGGAGAAGATGAATTGGCTAAAGGGGTTGTGGTGCTGAAAAATCTGGCTACAGGAGAACAGCAGGAATATGCCTATGCCGAAGCAGAAGCATTTCTACTCAAACAGTGTGAACAGGGGGTTGGTGTATAATGCGTTTCAAACGTACCCATGGATGCGGAACGCTCACCAAAGCCCACATCGGGCAAGAGGTACATTTATCAGGTTGGGTCAATAAGCGGCGTGACTTGGGAGGTTTGATCTTTATTGATCTAAGGGACCGGTCCGGTATTGTCCAAATTGTGTTTGATCCTCAACATCAAGAAGCGTTCGCTACAGCTGAAAAGGTGCGCAGCGAATATGTTTTGGCTGTGAAAGGGCGTGTGGTGGCCAGGGATGAAGCAACCATCAACCGTAAACTCCCCACCGGAGAAATTGAAGTGTACGCCGAAGAGGTGGAAGTGATTAATCCTGCCAAAACACCTCCCTTCACCTTGGAAGATAAACTGGATGTGGACGAAGCCGTCCGGCTCAAGTACCGCTATTTGGATTTGCGCCGTCCTGCCATGCAGCGGGTGTTTAAATTGCGCCATCAGGCGGCCAAAGCCATCCGCAATTTTTTAGATGAGCACGGGTTTCTGGAAATTGAAACACCAATGCTGACCAAGAGCACTCCAGAGGGGGCCCGGGACTATCTTGTGCCCAGCAGGGTACATCCTGGCGAGTTTTTTGCCTTGCCCCAGTCTCCGCAGATTTTCAAACAACTGTTAATGGTGGCTGGTTTTGAGCGTTATTATCAAATTGTACGCTGCTTCCGGGATGAGGATTTGCGGGCGGACCGGCAGCCTGAATTTACCCAGGTGGACATTGAGACCTCCTTTATGTCTGCCCAGGACTTGCAAACTTTAATGGAGGAAATGATTGCCCGTCTGCTTAAAGAAACGATCGGGGTGGAAGTTGCTCTGCCCTTCGAGCGGCTTACTTACGAGGAAGCGATCAGCCGCTTCGGCTCTGACAAACCGGATTTGCGCTTCGGCCTGGAACTGAAAGACGTTTCCGAAACGGTTAAAAACAGCAGTTTCAAGGTGTTTAGCCAAACGGTGAAAAACGGGGGCCAGGTGAAAGGGATTAATGCCAAAGGATGTGCCGCATTTAGCCGCAAGAAAATTGATGAGCTGACCGAGTATGTGGGCCGCTATGGGGCCAAAGGCTTAGCCTGGTTTGCTTTAAAAGAGGGAGAAATGAGAGGTCCGATCGCCAAGTTTTTTACCCCAGAAGAACTGGAAGGGATCAAACAGGTCCTGGAAGCAGAAGAAGGCGACCTGCTCCTGTTCGTTGCTGACCAAAAGCAGTTGGTGGCGGAAGCGCTCGGAGCTTTGCGTCTTAAGCTGGGTAAAGAATTGGGCCTCATTAACAAAGAGGAATATAAGTTTTGCTGGGTAACTGACTTTCCGCTCGTGGAATACGATGAAGAACAAGGGCGTTATGTGGCCTTGCACCATCCCTTTACCATGCCAAGGGAAGAGGATTTGGAGCTGTTTGACACCAATCCGGAAGCGATGCGGGCCCAGGCCTATGACATGGTGCTAAACGGCTATGAAATTGGTGGCGGCAGCATGCGCATCTATCAACGGGAAGTGCAGGAAAAAATGTTTGCCCTTTTGGGCTTCTCCGCTGAAGAAGCAAAAGAGAAGTTTGGCTTCTTGATGGAAGCTTTTGAATATGGCACACCTCCCCACGGTGGAATTGCCTTTGGCTTTGACCGGATTGTGATGCTGTTGGCAGGTGTCAGCAATTTGCGCGAAACCATTGCCTTTCCAAAAACGGCCAGTGCCAGCTGCCTGATGACCGGCGCACCTTCTGCCGTTGATGAGAAACAATTAGAGGAGCTGGCTTTAGCTGTTACCACCAAGCTAAAGGTGTAACTTTCCTGCCACAAAGCAATTGCATTCGCCGTTAAGCTGTGTTATCATAATGACAGACAGCAGAGAGTCCTGAGTTGTACGTGGTTTACGGAAGTTTTGAGCCAACACCAACACAAAGGGAGTCCGGAGTCTTCTTGTGGAGCATAAGCCTCTATCTGGAGAGGACATGTGAAGCAAGGAGCAGGACACCCACCTGCCGAGACAGGGATTCAAAACCATGTAAATCACGGCAAATTTGGGACTCTTTTTTCTTCCTACTTTAAACAGTAAGGGTTGTTCGTCGGAAACGATGAACAACCCTTACTGTTTTGTTTCGCTTTGATTGGCTTGCGGGGTTGATTAAACAGTCGGGGTGTCTGGCAAACATGCGCTGCTAAAAGCGGGGGTATCTGTCAAACAATAAGCAAATATGTTACCATTAGATAAGAAATTGACAGAATGTTAGCATATATTGAATGTGAAAGAGGAGTGGGGAAAAAGGTGAGACCAGAACAAAGCGTGATAGATGTGCAGCGGGTGGATTGGAGACGGAATGGCCGGACCATATTGGATGACATTTCATGGCAGGTGAAAAGAGGAGAGCATTGGGCTATTGTCGGTTTGAATGGTTCCGGTAAAACCTCCTTGCTCAATTTAATCTGTGCTTATGAGTGGCCAAGCCAAGGGGAGATACATGTGCTTGGCCAGCGTTTAGGTAAGGCAGACATTCACTGTCTGCGCCGGTCGATTGGCTGGGTCAGCCCGGCTTTGGCCGAACGTTACCGTGCCTATGAACACTTGCCAGCAGAGGACATCGTGTTGAGCGGAAAATTTGCCTCCATCGGATTATGGCAACAGGTTGACCAAGATGACGTGGAACAAGCCCGTTATTATCTGTCGTTATTCCACGTGGAGCACAAAGCCCGCCAACCGTTCGGTTCACTCTCCAGTGGTGAACAACAAAAAGTTTTGTTAGCCCGGGCCTGGATGACTGCGCCGGATTTAATTATCTTGGATGAGCCGTGTTCCGGTTTGGACTTGCGGGCCAGGGAAGCGTTGTTAGCCAGTCTGGATCAGCTGGCTGCACAAGAGAATGGTCCCACACTGCTGTATGTGACTCATCACATTGAAGAAATTATGCCTTGCTTTAGCCATGCTCTCCTTTTAAAAGAAGGTCGCATTGTGGCCGCTGGAAAAAAAGAAGAGGTTTTAAACCCGTCCATGCTTGCAGAAGCGTTTGGGCTCAGCCTCGATGTGGCTTGGAAGCATGGCCGGGCCTGGATCAGTGTGAACAAGCCTCTTAGTTATTCTTCACCTTGATGTTGTGACTCAAGGGAGCGCCAGTATTTCAGGCGCTCTTTAATTGTGCGTTCATATCCGTGATCTGTTGGTGAGTAAAAGCTGCGCCCTGTGAGTGAATCGGGCAGATATTGCTGCTTGACGTAGCCGCCTTTGAAGTTGTGGGGATATTTGTATCCTTGGCCATGGCCCAGTTTGTGGGCTCCTTTATAGTGGCTGTCCCTGAGATGAAGGGGGACCTGGCCGTTTTTTTCTTTTTCCACCGCCTCTAAGGCACTATCGATTCCTTTGATCACCGCATTGCTTTTAGGCGCAGTGGCAATGTAGATGGTGGCTTCGGCCAAAGGGATGCGTGCTTCTGGCATGCCCAAAAAATCTACAGCGTAGGCGGCAGCATGGGCGATTTGTAACGCTCTGGGATCAGCCATCCCCACATCTTCCGCAGCATGCACATACAGTCTGCGGGCAATGAACCGGGGGTCTTCACCAGCATAAATCATGCGGGCCAGCCAGTACAGGGCGGCATCAGGATCAGAGCCGCGCAAGCTTTTGATAAAGGCCGAAATCACGTCATAGTGCTGGTCACCGTTTTTGTCATATTGCACCATGCGCTGCTGGATCGATTCCTGGGCGACTTCTAGATCAATCACGATGCGTCCCTGTTCATCGGGCGGGGTGGTCAGGGCGGCCAGTTCCAGCGCATTTAAGGCATTGCGGGCATCTCCGTTGGCCACATTGACAATATGATCAAGGGCTTCGGGCGTCAAAATGATGTCCTGTTCGCCCAGCCCCCGCTCTTTGTCCTCAAGCGCCCGGCGGATAATCTCCCGGATGTGATGGTCTTCCAAGGGATGGAGGCGGAAGATTCGGGAGCGGGACAGTAAGGCCCCGTTAATTTCAAACATGGGATTTTCAGTCGTAGCCCCGATCAGGATGATGGTGCCTTCTTCAATAAAAGGGAGCAAGGCATCTTGTTGGGATTTATTAAAATGATGAATCTCATCAATAAACAGAACCGTGCGGATCTGGTGCATTTTTAACCGGTCTTTGGCTTCATTAATCAACTTGCGCACTTCGGCCACTCCGGAAGTGACCGCATTCACCTGTTCAAAATGGGCTTGTGTGGTGTTGGCGATCACTTTGGCTAAGGTGGTTTTGCCGGTGCCCGGAGGACCGTAAAAAATCATGGGCGTGAGCCGGTCAGCTTCAATGGCCCGGCGCAGCAGTTTGCCTTTGCCGATAATGTGTTCCTGCCCCACCATATCGTCAAGGGTCCGGGGCCTCATCCGGCTGGCCAAAGGCTCCGATACACGATGTTGTGCGTGACCGAAATCAAATAAGTCCATTGTTGTCCCATCCTTTCTACACTCATCTTAACTTAAATACAGGATGTGGTACAATAGAAAGAAAAACAATTGAAAACCAAAAGGGAATACAGACCATGCACACAGCACGGTTTCGTGCTATAATACAACGGAAAAGAGCGTCAGAGTATAGAGAGAAGGGTTGTACGTGAGAGGAGAACAGAGGCGGAGCGCAAGCAGCGTATGGGTGATACGCTGGCTTATTTTTATGTTGGGCCTGATGGTCATGTCCTTCGGTATTGTACTGATGATCAGGGCGGACATGGGCAACGCCCCCTGGGATGTTTTTCATATTGGGCTGTATTACCAATTTGGTCTGACGATCGGCTTATGGTCCATTCTGGTCGGTATCGCCATTATTGCCCTCACCTGGCTGTTGACCCGCACTAAACCCCAGGCCGGCACGGTGATCAACATGCTGCTGGTCGGGGTGTTTATCGACTTATTTTTATTGCTTCCCTGGTTGAAGACGCCTGGCCATTGGGGAGGACAACTGGTCATGCTGCTGGTTGGCATTGTTGTGATGGGTTACGGGATCGGCTTGTATATTGCTCCGCGCTGTGGAGCTGGACCGAGAGACGGGCTGATGATCGCCATTAGCGAAAAGACCGGCTGGAAAGTACAGTGGGTACGCACAGGGATGGAGATGGTGGTACTCATCGCGGGTTGGCTATTGGGGGGGCCTGTCTTTGTGGGCACGCTGCTGTTTTCGCTGTTGATCGGCCCAATCGTTGGTTTTACATTGCCACAGTGCCAGACAGTGGTTGATAAATTGATCGGAGGTGTCTCTGTTGAAAATCTCAACAAAAGGCCAATACGGGCTAACCATCATGATGGAGTTAGCCAATAATTATGGCAAAGGCCCCATCTCGCTGCGAAAAATAGCGGAAATCCATGATTTGTCGGAACACTACCTGGAACAATTGATCTCCCCGTTGCGCAATGCTGGTCTGGTGAAAAGCATCCGCGGCGCCTACGGAGGCTATGTCCTGGCAAAAAAACCCAGGGAGATTACGGCTGGTGACGTGATCCGGGTATTGGAAGGGCCCATCAACCCAGTGGAGTTTGAAGAAGAAAAAGACCCGGCCAAGCGGGACCTGTGGCGGCGCATCCGGGACAGCATTTCAGAGGTATTGGACTCAACAACATTAGAGGATTTGATCAACTATAAGGATGAGGGCGAAGAGAGCTATATGTTCTATATTTAAACCAAATTATCCAGTTAAGATTAGGAGGGGCATACCATGCGCCGTATCTATGTAGATCATGCAGCAACCACACCTGTTCACCCCCGGGTAATTGAAGCCATGCTGCCCTATATGGACAAGCAGTTTGGCAATCCCTCCAGCATTCATGTTTTCGGACGGGAAACAAAAGCGGCTGTGGAAGAGGCCCGGCGCACCATTGCCCGCTTGCTTGGGGCTGAGGCGAAACAGATTACTTTTACCAGCGGCGGAACAGAAGCAGATAACATGGCCATTCTCGGTGTTGCCTTTGCTGCTAGAGAAAAAGGGAATCATGTGATTACTTCTCAGATAGAGCATCATGCTGTGCTGCATGCTTGTCAATATTTAGAATCCCAAGGATTTGCAGTGACTTATCTTCCCGTTGATGAAAACGGCCGTGTACGCCCTGATGATGTGCGGGAGGCACTGCGGGAAGATACCATCTTAGTCAGTGTGATGTATGCCAACAATGAAACAGGGGCCGTGCAGCCGGTGGAAGAGATCGGGGCGCTTGTACGGGAGAAAGGAATCCTTTTTCATACCGATGCGGTACAAGCTTTGGGCATGCTCTCCTTTGACGTGTCGACCCTCCCGGTTGATCTGGTTTCCTTTTCCGGACACAAGATCAACGGGCCCAAAGGAAGCGGCTGTTTGTATGTCCGCGAGACGGTCAAGTTGCACCCCCTTCTGTACGGCGGGGCCCAGGAGCGCAACCGCCGGGCAGGAACGGAAAATGTGCCAGGCATTATTGGTTTCGCTGAAGCCTTAAAGTTGGCCCAGCAGGATATAGAGGCAAAAAGGGAGAAATATGCCGGGCTTCGCCAGCGTTTTTTAGATATCCTAAGGGCAGAACAAGTGGTGTTTCAAATCAATGGCGATTTAGACCATTGTTTGCCACATATTGTTAATCTCAGTTTTGCTGGTGTTAAAGCAGATGCGTTGTTAATGAACCTGGATTTGGAAGGCATTGCTGCTTCAAGCGGTTCGGCCTGCACAGCTGGCTCGTTGCAGCCTTCCCACGTCATTTTGGCCATGTACGGTGATGAGGAACGGGCGGGAAGCGCCATTCGCTTCAGCTTCGGGCTGGGCAACACGCTGGAACAAATCGAAGAGGTGGCTTATAAAACAGCGAGGATCATTAAACGGTTGCAGGCTTAATTACCTGCTCATTGGCCTAGCCTACTTCAATAAGGAAGGGAGTGTAAGATCATGCTGAAAGATCACTTGCCAGACATTGACCCGGCACGCCTGACAAAACCGCCGGAAGAGACCCGTGTGGTGGTGGGCATGTCGGGGGGCGTCGATTCATCGGTTACTGCCTTGCTGTTAAAAGAACAAGGGTTTGATGTGATTGGGGTTTTTATGAAAAATTGGGACGACACAGATGAAAACGGGGTCTGCACCGCCACGGAGGATTATCATGACGTGGTCGCCGTTTGCCATCAGTTGGGCATTCCCTTTTACTCCGTTAATTTTGAGCGGGAATACTGGGACCGTGTCTTTACCTACTTCCTTGATGAATATAAAGCGGGACGTACGCCTAATCCCGATGTCATGTGCAACAAAGAGATTAAGTTTCAAGCGTTTTTGGATCATGCCCTGTCCTTGGGGGCTGACTTTGTGGCGACAGGCCATTATGCCAAGGTGGATCTGAAGGATGGTTACCACCGTTTGCTGCGCGGGAAGGACCCGGGCAAAGACCAAACTTACTTCCTTAATCAGCTGAACCAAGCCCAATTGTCCAAGGTCTTATTCCCCATCGGCCATTTGCATAAGCAACAAGTGCGGCAAATCGCTGAAGAGGCCGGTCTGCCCAATGCCAAGAAAAAAGACAGCACAGGCATTTGTTTTATCGGTGAGCGGAACTTTAAAGCGTTTCTAAGCAATTATCTCCCGGCCCAGCCGGGTGAAATCCGCCAAAAATCAACCGGTGAGTTGAAAGGCAAACATGACGGCTTAATGTACTACACCATTGGCCAGCGCCAGGGACTGGGCATCGGTGGTCCGGGAGGCCCGTGGTTTGTGGTGGATAAAGATCTTGGGCGGAACATTTTGTATGTGGAAGCAGGGGAAGACAATCCTTATCTGTATTTTGAAGGGCTGGAAGCTTCCCAACTGAATTGGATCAAAGGGAACCCACCCGGACAGCGCTTCACCTGCACAGCCAAATTCCGCTACCGGCAGCCCGATAAGCCATGCACCGTGGAAGTGTTGGACGGCGGGCGCTGCCGGGTCATGTTTGACGAGCCCCAGAGAGCGATTACACCCGGCCAGGCAGTGGTGTTTTACCATGGTGAAGAATGTTTGGGTGGGGCAATTATCGATGTGGCTATTCAGGATGAGAAACGTATCCAGCAGGCCCTTGTCCAAGTCTAGAGTTGTCTTAAAAGGAGTCGTTATTATGGACGTGATTCAACCTTCCCTGTTTGATGAAAGCCGTCCTTACATCAAGGGCAAGCTAAAGTATGAGATTTTCCATAACACGGACAACCTGTACACCGTCAGTAAAATCAAAATAGTTGAGGCAACTGAGGATATTGATGACAAAGAAATGACGGTAGTAGGCTACTATCCTTCTCTCTTGGAAGGGGAACTGTACACCTTTTGGGGACAGGTGAAGGAACATCCCCGTTTTGGACGGCAGTACCAGGTTGATTATTTTCGCAAAGAACTTCCCCAGGGGCGGGAAGGTGTGATCCAGTATTTATCCAGTGATCTTTTTCCCGGTATAGGAGAAAAAACAGCCACCCGCATTGTGGATACGCTGGGGGAGAAGGCGATTACGCTGATTTTGGAAAATCCGGATGTTTTGCAGCAAGTGCCCCGCTTAAGCGAAGAGCAGCGCCAGCTGATGTATCGCAGGTTGTTGGAGTATCAGGGATTGGAACAGATTATGGTCAAATTGGGTGAATATGGCATAGGATTGTCCCTGTCCATTCAGATTTATCAAACCTATGCTGAGCGGGCGATGCAAGTGTTGGAGGATAATCCCTACCAGCTGATTGAGGATATCGAGGGCATTGGTTTCAAACGGGCCGACGCCATCGCCCGGGCCATGGGCATCCGTTATGATGCACCAGAACGGATCCGGGCTGCCTGCCATTATTTTTTATGGGAGCAGGCGGAGCAGAATGGCCACGTTTATTATCCCCTTGAGCTGGTGATTCCCGGGGTTCAAAAGTGGCTGAACAAGCAAGGGGAAATGGAGAGCGGGGAACAAGAGATTGACCAGGGAAGGATTGAACAGCAACTTTTGGAATTGGCCGAAGAGGGGAAGCTTATTTTGGAGGATGACCGTTTGTATCTGCCTTCTCTGTTCTTTGCCGAAAAAGGGTTTGCCAAGAAAGTTAAGCAGCTGGTCAAAAGACGGGTAGAGCTGCCAGTTTCTCATGACCAATTTTTACGTGCCTTGGGAGAATTGGAAGATAGGCTTGGTATCCAGTATGCGGAGAGCCAGAAACAAGCCATTGAACAAGCTTTGCACAGTTCACTCATGATTTTAACGGGAGGGCCAGGGACTGGAAAAACCACCGTGATTAAAGGGATTGTGGAGCTCTTTGCAGCGATTTACGACTTGCCCCTTGATCCTAACGTTTATGCCCAAAGGGAGGAGCCGTTTCCCTTCTTGCTCGTGGCCCCGACTGGCAGGGCCGCTAAACGGATGGAGGAATCCACTGGACTGCCTGCCTTTACCATTCACCGCTTGCTGGGCTGGAAAGGGGGACAGGAGTTTGATTATTCGGAAGACCGACCCCTGGAAGGAAAATTGCTTATCGTTGATGAAACGTCCATGATGGATCAGTGGCTCGCTAACCAACTGTTCCGGGCTCTGCCGGACGATATTCACGTCATTTTGGTGGGGGATCAGGATCAGCTGCCCTCAGTTGGTCCGGGACAGGTGCTGCGCGATTTGTTGGATAGCGGTCAAATTCCTGTAGTGGAACTGAAGGATGTCTTCCGCCAGGCGCAGGATTCGTCCATCATTAGCCTGGCCCATCAAATTAAAAACGGCCGCTTGCAGGAGGATATAACCCAGCCCAAGCCTGACCGGCGCTTTTTTCCCTGCTCCAGCGATCAGGTGGTGGATGTGGTCTCGCGGGTGTGCCAATCCGCTTTAAACAAAGGATATACACCCAAAGACATTCAGGTCTTGGCGCCCATGTACAGGGGGAAAGCCGGGATCGATGCTTTGAACGAAGCGTTACAGCAAACGTTTAACCCACCAGCAGAGCACAAGAGGGAATTAAAGGTAAAGGATCACATTTTCCGTGTGGGAGACAAAGTGCTCCAGCTGGTTAACAACTTGGAGCAACACGTTTTTAACGGGGATATCGGGGAAGTGACCGCTATCCTTTTGGCACAGGAGACGAAAGAGCAGGAAGACCAATTGGTGGTGGCTTTTGAACATAAAGAAGTGCGTTACAAGAAGAGTGAACTCCATCAGTTGACCCTGGCCTATTGCTGCTCCATTCACAAATCCCAAGGCAGTGAATACCCCATCGTGGTTGTTCCTGTTGTGAAATCGTACCAGCGGATGTTAAGGCGCAATTTGTTGTACACCGCCATCACCAGGGGAAAAGAATATTTGATTCTGTGCGGCGAAAAAGACGCATTTGATGCGGCTATTGACCGGGAGGAGGCAGCGATCCGCTATACCCACTTAAAAGAAACACTTCAGGAGTGGCTGGCTGGCAATCACTCCTAGTCATGTTTAAGGGCCAAAAGCCGCAAACTAAAAACGTACGGAAAGGGGGCTTTTCCGTGCGTCGCGCATGTGATGTGATTGGTTCTGTCGTGATGAACATTACTTCGGGTGAGAATCTGGGCCGGGTGGCCGACTTGGTCTTTGACCGGGAAGGACGCCTGCAGGGACTGGTCCTGGAAAAGCAATCCTGGTTTGGCAAACCGCCATTTTTACCTGTATCACACATCCGCAGTATCGGTGAAGACCTGGTGACGGTGGCCCAACCCCTTCCTGAAACACCTAGCACACTTCACGACAAATGGTTTTTGTTTCAGCAAGGTCAACCCAGCATGTTGGGTACTCCCGTTGTAACAGCCAACGGGAAACAATTAGGGGTTCTGGAAGATGTATACTTTGATGAACAATTGGGCACCATAGTAGGGTACGAATTATCGGACGGCTTCTTTAGTGACATGCTGGAGGGACGCCATATGATCCGGCAGCCAGCTAAATTTTTGTTCGGCAAAGATGCCTTTGTCGTACAGATGTCCCCTGATGACATGTCGCAACAGTAATTGACAGAGGCCGCTCTGTGGGAGGATGTGTCATGCAGTCTGTCTTTTGTCCCAATTGCAAAGGAAAAGATATTGGCAAAATTGCCACCAGCCAGTATTACTGCTGGGATTGCTTCATTGAATTTGCCGTTGTCAATGGCAAGTACGATGTGTTTCAAATCGAAGAAGACGGTTCACTCAGCTCGCTTAATGATCTGTTTGAAGACGATGATTTAGTCCATTCCGTCTAACGGGGGAATGGATAGAGAGGGGGATTGTCATGAGACGCGGAATGCTGACCTCTCTGTTAACCATGGGGGGGCTCGTCCTGGCTATGAGGCAATGGATGAGAATGAGATCCCGCCCAAGGGGACTAAGACGAATCATGACTTTTGTACAAGAAATGATAAGAGAGATGAACCGTTACATGAATCAAACCATCAGAATGATGAGACGCCGAGCGCGGATTTAACGCTTCCTTTTCCGTCAATTCGCCCTTTTCCGTAGGGAAAAGGGCTTTCCATCATGCAGGAATGAATAACGGTCTGGTGGCTCGGCACAGACTAAGCATAATCACAGAGCAAAGGAGAAGGTGATGAGAACGTTTCTGTCGCTATCCGGTTTGATTGGTTCCAGCGTGATTGTGCTTAGCTTAATCTCCATCTATCTGCTGATTTTGATCACACCCTACTTAAGCCCAGTCTTTCATTTGCTGGCTACGGTGTTGATCCCCCTCATTTTGGCTGTCATTGTCGCCTATTTGTTACACCCCTTTGTGGAAATGTTGATGAGATTAAAAGTGAAACGTTCACTGGCCATTCTCTTGGTTTATACGCTCTTTTTCGGAGGAATGCTCCTGGCGTGCTGGCTTCTGTTTCCCTTGTTTGTCGGTCAAATCCGGGGCCTGATGGCCCAGCTGCCTGCCGTCCAAGAACAGCTGATTGAGTGGTACCACCGTTTTGACAACCGGATTGAGCAGCTTCCCGGCGGTCTGCACGGAGCGGTCGACGACGTCATACACAATTTTGAACAACACATACGCCAGTGGGTGGAAGAAACGTTGCTCTCCCTTACGGATACCCTGGGAAATTTTTTTATGTTCCTCGTGGTTCCATTTTTTGCTTTTTACCTGTTGAATGACATTGAGGGCATACAAAAACGGTTGCTCTTATTAATCCCCAGATCAAAGAGGAAAATGGTGTTTCGTATGTGGCGGAACATTGATAACTCCTTAGGGGAATACATCCGCGGCCAACTGATTGTCAGTTTATTGGTCGGGTTATTGGCTGTGATCGGTTACTACGCCATCGGGTTGCCGTATGCTCTGTTTTTAGGAACAGTGGTGGGTGTGTTCAACATTATCCCCTTTTTTGGTCCCATTATAGGTGCGGTACCCAGCAGTTTTGTTGCACTGGTGACTGATCCGGGCCTCATTTTATGGGTCATTGTGATTAATATCATCATACAAATATTGGAAGGTAATATGATCAATCCATATATTGTGGGCAAGCGGCTGCACATTCACCCCATGTTGATTATCCTGGCCTTATTGGTCGGAGCTGAAGTGGGGGGGATTATCGGGCTTCTGTTTGCTGTCCCTGTTTTTGTGATGATCAGGGTCATTGTGGTCAATATTGTGCTCCATATCCGGCGCTACCGGTCCCAAGAGCGGATCAAAGAAGAAATGGGCTAAATAAAGGGGAAAAGAGAGCAGCGATCAAACGCTCAGCCGTTGACAACTCCCCTGGCCACTGGGTATAATGTCCACAAACAAATGATGGACAAGACGATGACGGAACGAAGTAGGTTAAGTTCCCCATACAGAGAGAAAGCTCCAGTGGCGCTCCTTGTTAGACTTCAGGCTGGGGTGCCCAGGTTGAGAGAGCTTTTATGAGCGGAATTAACCGAAAGCCATTCCAGAGTGCAGCTAATCCCTGCCGGCCGGACCGTTACCCCGTGGAGTGATACAAGAAGAGCTTTAACCAAGAGCGCTGCTCGTGCTGTGCAAAAGGGCTTTTCTTGTATAAGCAGGGTGGTACCGCGCAAGAGTTTCTCTTTCGTCCCTGATCAGAGCGATCGGATGAAAGAGTTTTTTTATTTCGATGAGATACAACTGATACAGAGAAGGAGGAACCAGCGTGAAACCTTTATCTTCTGCTGAAATCAGAGAGATGTTTCTTGATTTTTTTAAGGAAAAAGGGCACCGCGTTGAGCCCAGTGCGTCCCTGATTCCCCACGACGACCCGTCGCTGTTGTGGATCAACTCAGGCGTGGCCACTTTAAAAAAATATTTTGACGGCAGGGTCATTCCTGACAATCCGCGCATTGTCAATTGTCAAAAATCGATCCGCACCAATGATATAGAAAATGTGGGTAAGACGGCCCGCCACCACACCTTTTTTGAGATGCTGGGGAACTTTTCCATCGGCGACTACTTTAAAAAAGAGGCGATTCACTGGGCCTGGGAGTTCCTGACCGACCCCCGCTGGATCGGCTTGGATCCAGAGAGACTGTCTGTGACGATTCACCCGGAAGATGATGAGGCCTTTGAAATCTGGCATAAAGAAATTGGGTTGCCAGAAGAGCGCATTATCAGGCTGGAAGATAACTTCTGGGATATTGGGGAAGGCCCCTGCGGCCCCAACACAGAAATCTTCTATGACCGCGGGGAAGCTTACGGCAACGACCCGGACGATCCTGAGCTGTATCCTGGCGGCGAAAACGAGCGTTATCTGGAAATTTGGAATCTGGTCTTTTCCCAGTACAATCACAATCCTGACGGTTCCTATACCCCGTTGCCGAAGAAAAATATTGACACAGGCATGGGCTTGGAACGGATGGCCTCTGTCTTGCAAGATGTACCCACCAACTTTGACACCGATCTGTTCCAGCCCATTATTCAGAAGACGGCTCAGATGTCTGGAAAACCTTACGGAGAAAATAAAGAAGATGACGTTGCTTTTAAAGTGATTGCCGACCACGTGCGTACCGTGGCCTTCGCCATCGGAGACGGGGCTTTGCCTTCCAACGAAGGAAGGGGCTATGTCATCCGCCGCTTGTTAAGACGGGCGGTCCGCTATGGAAAAGAGTTGGGCATCAACGAGCCGTTCTTGTATCAATTGACTCCGGTGGTGGGCGAGATCATGGGCTCCTTCTATCCGGAAGTTGTGGACAAACGGGAGTTTATCGCCAGTGTGGTTAAAACAGAGGAAGAGCGTTTCCATGAAACGTTGCATGAAGGCTTGTCCATTTTGAGCGGCATGATTAAGGAGTTGAAAGCCAAAGGCGAAAACCGTCTTTCAGGCCAGCAAGCGTTTACCTTATATGACACCTACGGTTTCCCCCTTGATTTAACCGAGGATTTTGCCGGGGAGCAAGGAATTGAAGTAGACCGGGAAGGCTTTGAACGGGAAATGGAAACCCAGCGTGAGCGGGCACGGGCTGCAAGGCAAGATGTGGACAGCATGCAGGTGCAAGGAGGTGTACTAGGTGATTTTAAAGAAAAAAGTGAGTTTGTCGGTTATGACCAACTCAGAACCCAAGCCAAAGTGCTTGCGTTGATTGTGGATGACCAGTTTGTCGACATTGTTCCCAGCGGTCAAAGCTGCCAGATTATCCTGGATCAAACCCCCTTTTATGCTGAAAGCGGGGGACAGGTGGCTGACCAAGGGGTGTTGACGGCAGACGGCCTTGAAGTCCGGATTAAGGATGTCCAAAAAGGCCCGGGCGGTCAACATGTCCATCAGGGGCAAGTGGTGAAAGGGACTCTCACTAAAGGAAGCGTGGTGACAGCTGAGATTGACGAAAAGAAGCGGGCGGCGATCGTCAAAAACCATACAGCCACGCACTTGCTGCACCAGGCCTTAAAAGATGTGCTTGGTGAGCATGTGAATCAGGCTGGTTCTTTGGTGGCACCGGACCGCTTGCGCTTCGACTTCTCCCATTTCAGTGCTTTAAGCGATGAGGAGTTGCACAAGATTGAAACCTTGGTCAACCAGTGCATCTGGCAACATCTTCCTGTTGAAACCATGTACCGCTCATTAGAGGAAGCCAAAGCGATGGGCGCTATGGCCCTGTTCGGCGAAAAGTATGGGGAAACGGTACGTGTAGTTAAAGTGGGTGATTACAGCCTGGAACTGTGCGGCGGCTGCCATGTCAAGAACACCGCAGAAATTGGCCTGTTTAAAATTGTGTCCGAAAGCGGCATTGGAGCTGGCACACGCCGGATTGAAGCTGTTACAGGGCAGTATGCCTATCAACATCTCAACCATTATCAAGAGCTGTTGAAAAAAGCTGCAGCCATGTTAAAAACGAAAGCAGACAGCGTTCCAGACCGGATCAACGCCTTGCACGGCCAATTAAAAGAATTACAACGGGAAAATGAAGCCCTTAAAGGTAAACTGGCCAAAATAGAAGCTTCCCGCTTGTTGGATCAGGTTCAAGAGGTGGATGGCGTGCCTGTGCTGGCCGCCAAGGTGTCAGCGACCGACATGGATGACTTGCGCACCCGGGTGGACAACCTGAAACAAAAGCTGGGTTCTGCCGTCATTGTGCTGGGAGCCAATGTAAACGGTAAAGCCATGGTTGTCACCGGAGTGACCAAAGATCTGGTCAAGAAGGGGTATCATGCTGGGCAATTGATTAAGAAAGTGGCCTCGATCTGTGGCGGTGGTGGCGGTGGCCGTCCGGATATGGCCCAAGCCGGGGGCAAGGATCCCCATAAATTGGACGAGGCTTTAAAAACTGTGCCGGAACTGGTTAAAACTGTTTTACAAAGCTAGGTTTTAGAGTACAATAGGAAGTAAGTCAGACCGTTGTGCGGATGATGCTGGAAGAAATGGGGGATCAACATGAGCTCCATGGATCACACAATGAAATTTAACGTCAAAGGAGAAAAGGTCGAGGTTGACCCTAAGGAAGTACTGCTAGCCGTCTACAACTCCCTTGAAGAGAAAGGTTACCATCCCATCAATCAGATTGTGGGGTATCTCCTGTCTGGAGACCCCGCTTATATTCCCAGACATAACAATGCCCGCAGTCTGATTCGTAAAGTGGAACGGGATGAATTGATCGAAGAGCTCGTCCGGGCCTATGTGGAACGTTACCGGGAAGAGTCAAAACGCTAGAAGGAAAATGCAGTGTGCTTGTAAGTCATTAATGGCTGTTCGCCGTGAGTAAGGAGCAGATGTTGTGCGCATCATGGGTTTGGATGTAGGGCAAAAAACGATCGGAGTAAGTGTCAGTGATGAGCTGGGTTGGACGGCTCAGGGAATTGAGGTGATTAAGCGGACTGACTTGCAACGTGACCTGGCCCGGTTGGAAGAGCTGATCGCCGAATATCAAGTGGGTCAAATTATTGTTGGACTCCCCAAGAATATGGATGGCACCATCGGTGAAACAGGCACGCGCTGCCAAGCTTTTGCTCAAGTGTTGCGCGAGAAAACGGGTTTGCCGGTCGAGATGTGGGACGAACGCCTGTCTACCAAGTCAGCTGAACGCATTCTTCTTTCCGCGGACATGAGCCGTAAAAAACGAAAGCAAGTGATTGACAAAATGGCGGCTGTGATTATGTTACAAAGTTATCTGGATGCAAAGACTAGAAGCAGGTGAAGCATTTGTCCCGGCTTCCACCCCAGTCTTGTTGAAGCCGGGGTGAATAGACTAATTAAAAAAGAGGTGTTACCATGATTAAGGGCCGAGAAGAAGAGGAACGCATTATTATCCCTGATGAAGAGGGAAATGAAGAAGTGTTTAACGTCCTGTACAAGTTTGATGTGGAACAAACCGGCAAACAGTACATTTTGCTCGTGCCCGCCGATCAGGAAAAAGACCCTGAGGCGGAGGAGCAAGAGGTGTATGCTTTCCGCTATGAGGAAACACGAGAAATCGACGGAGGCCGGGAACGCATTAACCTGTACCTGATCGAGGATGAAGAAGAATGGGACATTGTGGAGTCCACCTTTCAAACTCTTCTAGAGGAAGAGCAAGTGGAGGGTGACATTCATTAAATCAGATGGCACCATTAGCCTGAGAAGGTGGTATTTTCCTCCCCAACGCCCCAGCTGAAAGCTGAAGAAGACCATCAGATTGCTGTGATGGTTTTCTTTTTTTGATGTATAATAGTCACAGACACGGGAGGGGTGTCCATGGCTGAAGAAAAAACTAAAAAGCCGGCCGGGGAGGATCATGGAGCTGAGCCAAAAGCCGGTTCAACTAAGCTTAAGGAAAACGAAGAACCAGATGACGTGGAGTACTTGGAAGTTGAGGCAGCTTCTCCGCTTAAAGTGGTGCTGGTGACGCTGGGAGTTATTTTTTTGCTGGCGGTGATTGTTGCTGCAGCGGGAAGTTTGTACCTGTACAGCCAGCTAAAGCCCGTTAATCCAGGAGCTCAAGATGAA
Source organism: Caldalkalibacillus thermarum (assembly GCF_014644735.1). Lineage (NCBI taxonomy): Bacteria > Bacillati > Bacillota > Bacilli > Caryophanales > Bacillaceae > Caldalkalibacillus > Caldalkalibacillus thermarum. The sequence continues at coordinate 78,431 of NZ_BMKZ01000005.1, forward strand.
GTGGTTGAAGTTGAGATTCCAAAGGGCTCCTCTACGGCACAGATTGCACAAATCCTCCATGAGGCAGGCCTGATTAAAAACGAAAGGTTGTTTTACTATTATGTGCGTTATTTGGGCGTGAGTGATTTTAAGGCCGGACAATATCAGTTATCACCCAGCATGTCTGCCAGGAAAATCATCGAGGTGTTACAGGAAGGCGGTTAAAGGAGCTGGCACGGTTATGTTAGTAGATCCGCGGCTAACACAATATTTGCGTCAACTCACGCCTCTTGGTCACCCCGTGTTGGCCGAGATGGAAGAGCATGCGGCCAGGGAAGGGATTCCGATTATTGATCGCGCTTCTATCCAGTTGATCAGCATCCTGTTACAAACAAAAGCCAATGTAGAACGCGTGCTAGAAATTGGAACGGCTATTGGATACTCGGCCATTTGGATGGCAGAAGTGGTTCCTGGCGCCCATATCGATACAATTGAACGGGATGAACAGAGAGTGCGACAGGCCCGGGCATATATCGCCCGCGCAGGGTTGGCCGAACGGATTACCGTTCATCATGCAGATGCGAAAGATAATCCTCCGTCTCTTTCTGAACATTATGATTGCATTTTTATAGATGCGGCTAAAGGGCAGTACCGGTTCTTTTTTGAACGGTATGGGACCAGATTAAAACCTGGTGGTCTGATTATTTCAGATAATGTACTTTTCAGGGGTCATGTGGTCCATAACCAAGTGGAAAACAAGCGTTTAACCCCTTTGGTTCAGAAGTTACAAGCGTATAACAAGTGGCTGGCTGACCATCCCCGCTTTGAAACCAGTTTTGTTCCCGTGGGTGATGGTTTGGCCATCAGCAGGCTGAAAACAAAGCCATCTGAGAACTGAAAACCAGGAAGGAGACAACAAATGGTAAAGCCTGTTGTAATTGGAGTGGCTGGTGGATCCGGATCAGACCCCGGCATACCCGGGCCAAAGAGACTGTCCGTGTTGAACCGAAGAATGTCATCATTCTTGAAGGCATATTAGTATTAGAGGATGAGCGTTTAAGAGAGAGAATGGATATCAAGGTGTTTGTGGATACGGATGTTGATGTGAGAATCATACGGCGCCTGCTGAGGGATATTAAGGAACGGGGACGGACCATTGAGTCAGTTGTGGAACAGTATTTACAAGTGGTCAAGCCAATGCACAACCAATTTGTTGAACCCACAAAAAAATACGCGGACATCATCATTCCGGAAGGTGGAGAAAATCAAGTGGCCATCGATCTTATGGTCACTAAAATAAAAACCATCTTGGATGAGCATCATGTTACTCACATTTCATAACGGATGAAGGGGGAAGCAGAGTATGGCGGACAAGGAAACACTTGTGACGGAAGAAGGTTTAAAAAAATTAAAGGATGAATTGGAGTACCTGATTACGGTTAAACGTCCGGAAGTTGTGGAAAAGATTAAGATCGCCCGCAGTTACGGAGACCTGAGCGAAAACTCGGAATATGATGCGGCACGTGATGAACAGGCCTTTGTGGAATCGCGCATTCAGCAGCTGCAAAAAATGATCCACAACGCAAAAATTATTGACGCCTCCAAAGAAGAAGAGGATGTGGTGACCGTTGGCAAAACGGTGGTGTTACAGGAGTTGCCTGACGGTGAAACGGAGGAGTATACCATCGTAGGGCGCACAGAGGCGGATCCAGCTGCAGGGAAGATTTCAAACGATTCACCCATGGCCAAGGGCTTGCTGGGAAGAAAAGTAGGCGAAGTCGTGACCATTCATACACCTGGCGGAGATATTGAGGTGAAAATTTTAGAAGTGCGTGTGTAGTTGTACGTCCCACTAAATAAATAAAAAATAAAGTGAACTTAAACGTCATGGTTTTTGACCTGACGTTTTTTTTTATTCTTTTCTGTCCACACTGGAATTAGATTGATGCTTACCTGACATACAGATCCAAATACTTAAGCTGACAGTGGTCTTGGTCCTGCGCAAGGGGGAAAAATCATGGAAACGGTTCGTTTCAGAAGAAAGATTTGGATGTTGCTCTTGTTTACAGGCTGTCTGGGTGCCCTTTTTTTCAGACTGGCTTATGTTCAGCTGATTGGCACTGAAAGCTTCTCCCAGCACAAGATCAATTTAATTAAGCAGGCGGTAGGTCAAAGGCAGCAGCAGTTGGTGCTGCACAGTGGACGGGGGGAAATAACAGACAGAACAGGGAAGGTATTGACCGGTGAAACGGTGTATGTTGTTGTCTTGTTTCCGTTGTCCCAAAAAATCACTGGACTGGACAATCAACTAAAAACCTTGGCCACTTTGTTGCAGGTGCCAGTTGAGGAATTGAGAGCTGAGCTTAACGATTTGCGCGAACCCAAAGTATACAAGAAAAACGGGCAAACAATGTATATTACCGAACAACAAGCGGAAACCATCAATCAGCTGAATATCCCGGGGATTTTGGGCTTGCCTTATGAACTTCGCTATCCTCCTGACCAGCGGACTGCCAGCCATTTGCTGGGCTATTTGGGGGAGAATACAGAATTGATCCGCAAGGAGTTTGCTGACGAGTTAGCACAGGGAAGGTTAACTGAAACGAGCAAAGTGGGCATTAGCGGATTAGAGCGGACCTTTCAGCCTTTCTTGGCAGGCATTGGTCCAACCACATTGGCCTATTATGTAGATGGTCGGGGATTTCCTCTGCAAGGTCTGGGCATTAAATATATTGCTCAGGATAATCCGTTCTATCCCTTGGTGGTCGAAACGACAATAGATTCCGGTTTGCAGCACCACGTTGAACAGGTGTTGGATAACAGGGGGATACAGCAGGGGACGGTGGTCATTTTGGATACCGAGACAAGTGAAATATTAGCCATGGCCAGCAGGCCTCATGTGGTGCGTCATGATCCCGGACATCCTTCCTGGCAAAATAAAGCCCTGAAGCGTTATACCCCAGGCTCTGTCTTTAAAATCGCCGTTGCAGCCGCAGCATTAGAAGAGGGGTTAACCACCCTTGAGTCCCGTTACGAGTGTAACGGCATGTTGAAAGGCACGCCGTTTCACTGCTGGAAAAAAGAAGGGCACGGCTCCCTGACCTTTGCCCAAGCGTTTTATCAGTCTTGCAACATTGTGTTTGGCCAATTGGCGGTTGAACTGGGGGCAGACACCTTGGAGAGATACGCCCGCAAAATGGGCTTGTTAGACTTTAACGGCTGGCATGCGGATGCTGTGTATCATTTGTCTCCTTTTCAACAGCTGGACCGGGAAGAACAAGGGCAGGTGTTTGCCCCGGATCGTCCAGAACACGAAAAAAATGATGACCGTTATTTGTTAAGAACGGGTATTGGACAATTGGATGTTCAGCTGACACCCCTGGCTGTGGCCAATATGATCGCCACCATTACCAGAGGTGGAATGAAGTACCAGGCAAAAGCAGTAAACAGAATAACATATCAAACAGGTGGGGCATTTTATCACTTTGATGAACAGCCCATGAATGGTCCTTCTATTTCTCCCTATACGGCTTACCAATTGCAAAGGTTACTCGCCGGGGTTGTAAGAGAAGGAACAGCGCAGCTGTTAAACGACAAACCGTGGCAAGCAGCAGGAAAAACGGGGACGGCACAATTGAACTCCAACGCTGTGGAAAACGCTACTCCTCTGAATCATCACTGGTTTACCGGTTACTATCCTGTGCAGAACCCCCGCTATGCTATTGCCGTACTGGCTTTAAACCAGCCGGAGAACACACCCAATTTGGCTCTCAGCGTTTTTGCCGATGTTGTGGATTGGCTGGACAAGCAGAATAAATAACCTTTTAAGGGTTGTTCTCTAACTTCCTGTCCACTTTTAAGCAGCCTGCTCCCTCTTAGCCAATAACCGGTCAATGCTGTAACCCAGCAGAAAATAAAAACCGATTGTTAGGGCATACACAAACAGGGGATTGACGGTATAAACTTCCCGGTACATTTCAATGACCCAAGCCGGAATGCTGACAAAAAAGAACAACAGATTGTCGCGGTCAAAGCCAAAATAATTAAACAAGCAAACCAGAACAGCACCTAAAGTCAGCCAAAAGCGAAATGAGCGGAACAAGGCTGCCCCCTCCAAATCTGTATGGTTTTCCTTTCGGGTGTTACATTTACCGTTTAGGATAAGCGGAATCAGCTGCGATTATACAATACAAGCCCTAAGCCTGAAGGCTTAGGGCTTTGTCAATCCCAAACCGGTTACCACGGTCTGAACGGTGGCGAGCCAGGAGGTGCGTTTTGAATCATATCCATTAACGGAATCGTATACGCAAACAGGATTAAGGCAACAGCGAGTGCCACCCAGAGTTTCCAATTTTCCAGCAGGGGAGGTGTTTGACTGGCATCTTCTGCCACTTCCCCAATCGGAAACTCTGTGTGTTCTTTCGGGGCCAAAAAGCATAGATTAATCACATTATAAATCATGAGTAAAGCAGCTATAAACAGAATCACGCCGCCGATGGACATGGTCACCTGACTGGAGAACACGCCTTCCAGCCAAGCCAGTGCTGTAGGATGATCTTGGTAGGTGGTAAAGGCGGTACGGCGCGGTGCCCCGAGCAGTCCTAAGACATGCATGGCACCTGACATGAAGAACATGCCCACCACCCATAAGACAGATTGGATGATACCCAGTCGGTTGATGGCAGGGGTCAGCCGGCGGCCTGTTAAGACAGGAATCAGCCAATAAGAGATGCCAAAGAAGGTCAGCAATACGGTGGTGCCAACGGTGAGGTGAAAGTGTCCCACGACCCAGAGGGTATTATGCACCACCGCATTCATCTGGTGACTGGCGTTAATAATGCCTCCGGCGCCTGCGGGAATAAACATCACCATCGCAATGAAAGGAGTAAAGAAACGCACATCCTTCCAGGGCAGCTTTTTCCACCAGCCAAACAATCCGTTCGCCCCTTTGGCCCGGCCGGCCAATTCAAAAGTGGCAAAGATGGTAAAGGCGGTTAACAAAGAAGGGACGACGACGGCAAAGGTCAATACCGTCTGAATATACTTCCAGAACGGTGAAATCCCGGGTTCCATCAACTGATGGTGGAAACCGACGGGAATAGACAACAACAAGAATAAGACGAAGGCCAGACGGGCCAGTGCATCACTAAACAGTTTTCCACCGATAATTTTGGGAATCACCACATACCAGGCCATATAAGCAGGCATCAGCCAGAAATAGACCAGTGGATGTCCAAAATACCAGAACAGGGTGCGGCTTAGCAAGACATTAATCCGCTCGGAGATCCCCAAAGACCAAGGAAGCAGCTGCAGTAATACGGTAACGGCTACACCAATGGTAGCAATATACCACAATAAGATGGTGGCCACGGTCATGAAGCCGAACAGAGGCGTCAATTGCCCCTTATTTTCCCGTTTCCAGTTAAAGTAATGGGCCAATAAAGCCCCGCCGGCTATCCATGTTCCGACCACAAACAGGGTCAATCCCAGATAAAACAGGGGATGGGCTTGCAAAGGAGCATAGAATGTATATAAGACTGTACCTTCATTAAGCAAGATCATGATGGCTGTCAAGAGCGTACCCAGAGTTAAAACATAAAAACCTATCCAGCCTGCCTGCCGGTACTTCTCTGGAAAAGCGCCCAGTGTTTTGCTCATGCCCGCATTGAGGAAGGCAAATATAAAGTAGGTTGTAAATACAAGAGCCAGCAATACACCGTGAGCGGTCAAGACTTGATAATAACTGATGCCTGCTGGCAAATCGATTAAGCCCGCCCGTTGCAAACCTTGGACGACACCAGCTACAGCACCGGTCAAAAAAGCTGCAAAGGCAACATAGATATAAGCCATGCTTAGTTTGGCATCTTTGGGATGTACTTCTGTACCCGCTTTCACTTTGACTGTCATTGTTCAACCACCTCGATTGTCATTTGCATATAGTGGTGACCTGCACCGCAGTATTCGTTGCAGATGACCAGATAAGAACCAGGTTCGGTAAATGTGTGTGTTGCCTGGTTAACATGGCCGGGCGTGACCATCATGTTGACATTGGTACCTGGAATGGTAAAGCTGTGAACCACATCTTCACTCGTGACTTCAAAGATCACAGTGGAGCCGACAGGAATTTCAATGGTGTTGGGACGGTAGCCAAAGGTCATCGCCACGAGATTGGCCACGTAAGTATGATCATCGATTTGAACAAGTCCAGGTTCATCAAATGGGGGTGTTTCGCTCACTTGGAGCGGGTCAACAACCGCGTCGTGGCTGGGCGGGTGCTGCCCCATGGCAAAAGCGCCCACACCTAAAACAGATAAAAAAACAATGAGCGTGCCAATTCCAAAATAGAGCCAATATTTTTCATAGCGGTGAAGATGCATACATGGACAACCTCCTTTTATACTGTTATGAACGTGACAGGTACAGGGCAAAGACAGACAACCAGCTGATCACAATAAACAACCCCAGGCCAAATACAGAGAGCAATGTTCCTTTCAGGGATGTATCTGTTTCCGTTTTCCGCTGGATGGGTATCTGCTTTTTTCCGGTTTCCAAGTCAGGGCGTGCCATAGTACCGACTCCTTTCCGTTGATATTCATTTAAATCATAACGCCAGAATGATGCTTAACCATGTGATTTATGTCACATTTTTTTCGATTCGACACGGAATGTCATCAATTTGTCAAAATTACTTCATATCATGCCCAAGTTCAGTTTGGCAATCAAAAAAAGGACCATCAGCTGCCAGGCTTGCAAACCATTTTGCGGTTAGCGGCTAGCAGGTGATGGTCCTCTGGCGTTCAGTAAATAATCATGGAACAGCCGATGGAATATCTCGTTTTTCCCTCATTTTCCTTCCCCCGAGGCAGATGCTTCAAATACATACAACGTATCAGATCTTAGCCCTAATCTTAAGGTTTCCAAGGCAACCACGTCTCCAAAGGGGATGTTGGCCAAATTGACGTTTGTTCCAAACCTTTTAATAAAGTAGGATTGCAGCCACTTGTTTGGCGCTTCAAAGATGAGCCGGTTCACATCGATGCCTGCCCTAAGCAATGCTTCAATTAGTTCATTCCTTAACTCCCCGTTTTGTTTGCATATCCCACTTGTCCCGCTTTCCCTCGCTTCTGTGATAACCATGAACGCTCCCGCTTCCAGATCCTCAAGAATATACTCCACCCACTGGGCAGGATGAAGCTCGAGGGATTTTCCACTGTCTTTATAGCCGACCTCGCTGAAAACACTGAATTCATTGGCAAAATCGGCAATTATGCTTGCTTTGTCTTTGTTGCTCAGTTTCACTGTGCCATTGGATATTTCAATATACTGGCATCCATGTTTACGGCAGAAATCAAAATAATCTTTAAGTTTTCCCTGCAGAAGGAACTTTTCAAATAATGTGCCTCCAAAAAAGAATTGCACCTGATGATTGCGCAAACAGTCAATCTTTTCTTCCAGACAGCCGGAGACAATAGAGGTGCCCCAACCAAATTTTACAAAATCAATAAATTGAGCATAAGTGGATATGAGATCAGAAAAGTAACCGGCGGGCACTCCGTTATCAATTAAAATTGTCAAACCTTTTGCTCTGGGCTTGGTTGTCCTGGGGGGCAGGTTTAACTTGGAATCACTCACATAAAAGCGCTCCTTTCTCAGACATTTGCCTATCTTAGCTAGCACATTTTATTCCAGGGGAGAGGAATAGGTTCCTGCTCAAGCTATCTTTTAGCCGCTGATTGGGGAGAATGTAAAACCATTTCAGGTTTGATACCAGCTTTAGCAGATTATGCGATTTATCCACTGCCACCCAATACCCTGGGGTTGGAGGCTGGGATAGCGTTGTCCGCGTGGCATGACAGCTTGGGAAAATTAATTGGGGACATACAAGAACAGGCCCAACCTCTCATATAGATAAGTACTATGAGACGACAGCATGGGAGGTGAGGGGCTTGGCGGGAATTTTCTCAACCATCGCCTTACTGGTTAAGGAATTGATGGTTTTTGTTTCTTATGTGAAAAATAATGCCTTTCCTCAACCGTTAAGCGAGAAGGAAGAAGAGGAATATTTAAAGCGTATGCAAAAGGGAGACCAGGAAGCCCGCAATTTGTTAATTGAACACAATTTGAGATTAGTCGCTCATATTGTCAAAAAATTTGAAAATACGGGGGAGGATACAGAAGATTTGATATCCATAGGCACCATTGGTTTAATTAAAGGCGTTGAAAGTTATTCTCCCGATAAAGGAACCAAGCTGGCCACCTATGCTGCCCGATGTATTGAAAACGAAATATTGATGCATTTAAGATCTTTAAAGAAAACGAGGAAAGATGTGTCACTTCATGACCCTATAGGTAAAGACAAGGAAGGAAATGAGATCACCCTGATTGATGTTCTAAAGGCCGATACTGAGGATGTCCTAGAAGAAGTGCAGTTACAAATGGAAAAAGATAAAATTTATCAGTATATTCACGTATTAGATGAAAGGGAAAAAGAAGTGATTATTGGCCGCTTCGGCTTGGATATGGAGGAGGAAAAGACGCAGCGTGAACTGGCCAAGGAACTGGGCATTTCCCGCTCCTATGTGTCCAGAATTGAAAAGCGTGCTTTGATGAAATTGTTGCATGAGTTTTACAAGACGAAAAAAAATGCGCAACAAAAGAGGGGTTAGTTGGTACCCCTCTTTATTTTATGTGGCCGTTATATAGCCCAATTCTCCTATCATCTGGGGACTGGGCTTGTTCTAAGAAGATTGTCGTTTTAACAGAAGATGCTATTCAAGACCGCAATCTTTTGTTGCGCTTAAGGTCTGTGAAATACGAAACCTATACAGGAGAAAAAGAGCGATGGGAAAAGCGAACTCGAGAACAAAAGAAACATCTTCGTTTTTAGAAGGATCCTGACAAATATTTAGATGAACTTGAGGAAAAGTGCTTTAATGGTTAAATGCGCTTAATGTTCCGTTCAAGAAAAAAAGAAACGGTTCAAACCGTTCCTTTGCTGAGAGGAGCCGTATGCATTCCTTTTAAAGTCCTTTAGAATACTTTTTTCATTATTTGAGTTAACACTTCTGCTGAATGATGCAGTTTTTCCAGTTCCTGCTCGTTCAGATTCAACTCGACTACTTCGCGTATGCCGGAACGATTAACAATTGCTGGAACACCGATATAAATATCCTTTAATCCATACTCGCCATTCAGTAGCGTAGAAACAGTTAACACTGAATTTTCATCGTTTAAAATGGCACGAGTTAATCGAGCCATCGCCATTGCAATTCCATAGTAGGTGGCTCCTTTGCGGTCAATAATATGGTAGGCTGCATCGCGTACATTGATAAAAATTTGATCCAGTTCGTCTTGGGTAGGCCCTTTTCCTTCTTTTAAATAATCCGATATTGGACGGACTCCAAGAGTTGCATGACTCCACACGGGCAATTCCGAATCCCCATGTTCCCCGATGATATAGGCATGCACATTCTGTGGATTTACTTTATAAGCTTTACTAAGTAAATAACGCAAACGTGCTGTATCAAGGATGGTACCCGATCCAATCACACGATGAGCGGGTAAACCAGAATATTTCCAAGTCGCATAAGATAGGATATCAACCGGATTGGTTGCAACCAGGAACAATCCAACAAAACCGCTTTTCATCACTTCACTGACAATGGATTTAAAAATCTTGGCGTTCTTATCAACAAGGTCGAGACGGGTTTCTCCAGGTTGCTGGTTGGCACCAGCAGTGATCACCACGAGGTCCGCATCTTTACAATCACTATAATCCCCTGCCCAGATGCGCATCGGCGAACCAAATGGCAAGGCATGATTCAGATCCATTGCGTCCCCTTCTGCTTTTTTCTTGTTGATGTCAATTAACACTAACTCATTAGCCAAACCTTGGTTCACTACAGCAAACGCGTAGCTTGATCCAACAAAACCTGTTCCAATTAATACTATTTTTGTTACTTTCTCCATTATAGATCAACTCCTTATGCTTTTTACGGCTCATATTATAATTGCATATACTCGGCTAGAAATCAAAGGACAAATTGAAAAATAATTCCAGACAATGCGTAATGAAACAATTAAACGCGTATTTGCTGATTTGGAGTCTGCACAACAAGACGAAGTCCTAAGCCGTGGTGTGAGGGGACGGGGGTTAGTCACCCCCTCCTACTCGATTACCTCATTCTCGTAAATAATCCCAGCCGCTCAATCCGCTCCGCTGCCTTGAGCAACGTCTCCTCAGAACTGACCAGTCCTGCGCGGACATAGCCTTCACCATGGGGACCAAAGCCGATTCCTGGAGCCACTACAATGTGACTTTCCTCAAGCAAGAGATCGGCAAAAGAGGCAGAATCAAATCCATCAGGAACGGGCAGCCAGGCAAAGAAAGATCCCTGTGGCGGCTGAACGTCCCAGCCGATGTCTTGCAGGGCACTGATGAAGGTGTCACGCCTTCTTTGATAGGTCTCCCGCAACTGGTCAACACATTCTTGGCTGCTTAACAGGGCGACAGCTGCTGCTTCCTGGATCGCACCAAACAAACTGCAATGGTAGTGATCTTGAATGAGCTCTATCGCTTCAATAACACTCTGGTTGCCCACAGCAAAGGCGATGCGCCACCCGGCCATGTTATAGGTTTTGGACAGCGTGTAAATCTCTATGCCCACCTCTTTGGCTCCAGGGATTTGTAAGAAGCTGAGGGGCTGGTGCCCGTCATAGGCAATGGCCCCGTAGGCGAAATCATGAACAACACAGATCTGATGTTGACAGGCTAAGGCCACGGCTTCCTCAAATAAAGATTGGACGGCGACAGCCGCAGTCGGATTATTGGGATAGTTAAGAAACATCAGTTTGGCTTTTTTCAGGTGGAAAGGTGAAAGCTGGCTGAAGTCCGGTAAAAAGCAGCGTTCCGCTGTCAGGGGCATCATTACCATTTCTCCGCCGGCAAGAGCGATCCCCGACCAATAATCGGGATAGCCCGGATCAGGGACAAAGGCAACATCACCAGGGTTGAGCAAGCATTGGCTCACTTCGACCAGCCCTGCTTTTCCTCCCAACAATATGGCCACCTCTGTCTCTGGATCGAGATGCACATGGTACTCCCGCTCATAAAATTGGGCGACCGCCTCTTTTAAAAACGGGTGGCCTTTAAAAGGTGAGTAGCGGTGATATAAAGGATTTTCAGCTGCCTTCTTTAAAGCAGCAACAATATGGGGAGGCGTAGGCAGGTCAGGATTGCCTTGCCCCAGGTTAATCACATCATAGCCTTGCTGTACATAGCGGGCTGCTTTTTGGGTCAATTTGGCAAAAAACTGCTCCGGCAAGTTTTTGAGGGTCTGAGAAGGTTCAAAATGCATGAAATCTCTCACTTCCTTATGCCAATCTTGCTTCATCTATTGTAATTGAGAACTATAATATATTGTAATTGAGAACTATAATACGCCGGATAGCTTGGATTGTAAAGGGGTTTTAGAGACCAATTGTATTGACAATAATGAAAGTTTTGTACTAGAATCCCTACAAAACGTCCAAACAAGTGAGTCACAAGTTGGAAAGGAGTTTTCACGGTGAAAGTGGCTGCGGTTCAGTTTGAAATTCGGGATGAGGAAACAAAGGAAGAGCGAATCGAACGGATGGCTCGTCTTTTATCTGGCCTGAAGGGATATGACCTGATTCTCTTGCCGGAAATATGGGCGACGGGATACTTTTCGTTTGAACGTTACACGAAAGAGGCTGAACCCCTTAAGGGCCCCTTTTTTCAACGTATGGCCCAGATGGCTCAACAGTTGAGCAGTGTGTTGTTTGCCGGCAGCTTTGTGGAGCAAGAGGGAAAGAACTACTACAATACCAGCCTGTTGTTTGATGCCAACGGGGAATTACTGGCTACCTACCGGAAAATCCATCTCTTTCGCTATGGCTCAAAGGAAGGGGAGTTATTAACCCGTGGAGAAGAAGTAAAGGCGGTCAAAACCAGAGTGGGCTGTGTCGGCTTGTCCACCTGCTATGATTTGAGATTTCCCGAGCTGTACCGGCAGCAAGTGGAGTTAGGAGCCGAACTGTTGTTGGTCACCTCTGCCTGGCCCCACCAGCGCTTGGCACACTGGCAATTGTTCAATGCGGTCCGGGCTTTGGAAAATCAGTGCTTTTTAATTTCTTGCAATTGTGTTGGCTATACTCATAACGTCTTGCTTGGCGGGCACAGCCAGGTGGTTGATCCCTGGGGAGTGGTTCGGGCGCAGGCAGGTGAACAGGAAACCGTCTTAACGGCAGAGATTGACCTGGCTGAAGTGAAACGGGTGCGGGAGCACTTTCCCCAGCTGAAACACCGGGTATTGCGTGCTTAAAAACGGGTTTAAACTTGGTTAAAGCTGATGCTTTGAGCCGGGTGAGAATGCTAAATTAGAATTAACAAAAATCGCTGAATAATAGTGAACACTATTTACCATAACATTTCTCTCCCAGTATCATATCACTGGAAACATCAAAACGGTTGGGAGAGGAAAATATGAATAAAATGGAAAGGTGGAACATGTACCTGGAGATTCAACAGCTAAAGAAACTGGGACTTAACAAATCGCAAATTGCCAGACGATTAGGGATTAGCCGCAATACAGTTTACAAATATATCAATATGACACCTGAAGCATTTGAAGATATGTTGGAACACATCAAAGTGAGACAAAAGAAAACAGATCCATGATTGGATTAAGGAGAGATATCCTGACCTTACGGTCGGTGAAAGTACCGTCAGGTGCTATGTTAGTCAACTGAGAAAGGAGTATAATATTCCAAACATAAAGGTGACCCGGCAATATGAAGCGGCCCTCGACCCGCCTATGGGACAACAAATGCAAGTTGACTTTGGTCAGGCCACTGTCAGAAATACGTTTCATCAACCTCAGAAGCTGTGGTTTATGGCTTATGTATTATCCCATTCCCGTTACAAATTTATGTATTGGCTGGACCGTCCCTTGACAACAGCAGATGTCATTCAGGTTCATGAACAAGCTTTCGCCTTTTACGGCGGTCTTCCTCAAGAAATTGTTTATGATCAAGACCATCTCATCTTAGTGAGTGAAAATGGCGAAGATCTTATTTACACCAAAGAATTTGCCAATTATCTGGCGTACAGGTCGTTTAAAGTGTACATGTGCAAAAAAGGCGACCCGGAAAGCAAAGGAAAAGTGGAAAACGTTGTTGGCTATGTGAAAAAGAACTTTGCCCGTCACCGGACCTATTACAATCTGGCCCAATGGCGTGAAGACTGTCTGGCCTGGTTTGAGCGAACAGGCAATGGCAAAGTGCATCAGACAACCAAAAAATACCGGCCGAAGTGTTCCAACAGGAACATCTTTACCTTCGCTATGAGAGATCAATTGCAAAAGATACAGGAAGTCATGAACCAAGCTAACTCTCATTCTGGAGTGATTGGACAAGCTTTAGCCTACTGTCTGACATACCAACTGTACAGTGTAGAGCCTCTAGCGATGCAGTGCAACATTTTATGCAACAAGCAAAGGAACAACAAGCACAGCAGCAAGAACATCAATCCGAAATCAAACCCATCATGCTCGGACATCAATCGTATTCGCAAGTGAAAGCAGAAATTCGAGATCGAAACATAGCTTGAAGTTGTTCATCCTGAAACATTGACGACGGACAACTTGGACGAGGGATCGATCAGTATTCGGGTGGTCTATGGCGAGGTGGCCCTTCTGTTTACCGGTGATGCCGGACAAGCATCAGAGCAGGAGATGATCGCCAGAGGACATCAACTTCAGGCTGATATTTTTCAGCTTGGCCACCACGGCTCCAGCACTTCCAATGGGGAAGAATTTCTGCAGGCGGTAAAGCCCAAGGTGGCCATTTATTCGGCGGGACAAGATAATTCTTATGGGCATCCACACAGGGAAGTGGTTCAGCTCATCTCTTCTTGAATATCTCCTTGTACGGAGCAGCGGAACATGGCACCATCTGGGTTATCACTGATGGTGCTGAGTTCAGTGTCGACTATGAGAGGAGGTGATTTGATGGACGACCATAAGGTAAAAGCAGTTGTGGACCGCATTGAGGACAGGTATGTAGTTTTACTGATGGGTGAAGAGGAGAAAGAACCGCACGTTCCCCTGGAGCAGGTGCCTGGGGAACTGCAAGAGGGGGAATGGGTGATTGCCACTTTGAGTGCTCAGCAAGAGGTGATCAGTTTAAAAACAGATAAGGAAGAGACCGAGAAAATAGGAACAAGGATCCAGGAAAAGGCAAAACATTTGAAGCAGCGGATGGCCAGCCGCTTTAAAAAATAAGGACTATGCCCTCACGTCCTCTGTCTGAAAGCAGCATTAAGTTGCCCCCTTAACATTTCCCGGCGCAATTCTTCTTGATTTTTCTGTTTTTCCATGCGGCGAATCTCATAGGTCCGCCAACCATCTTCCATTTTTTCTGCGATATTCACCAAACGTTCCACGTCGAGAAACGAATACTTGCGTGTCCCACCCTTCGACCGCTCGGGGAAGATCAGTTTCCTTTCTTCATAATAACGAATTTGGCGGGGGGATAACCCTGTTAATTCACTGACGATGCCAATGGGCATCACTTTTTTTGTTTTATAGGACATGTTGTCTCACCTCTGAATCAGCTCTATTTCGGTTTATGTTTATGATAGCAAAAAAGGAGGGAGGACGTACTATTTTTGTCAGAAAATCTAACAAAAACTTTGTCACAAAACCCCGCTGAAGCAAGTGGATTAAGCATAAATAAAAAAATGTGTAAGATAAGCTTACACAAAAAACTATACCTATTATCCCAAATTTCGAAAGTAAGTTATCATTTTGAATGTAAAAAAGGTGTCCCATCTTTGGTAGAATGGTGTTTGTGAGAACAACATCACCCAAAGAAAGGAGCATCCTTAGGGTGAAGTCTACCACAAACATCTCAAAAATGAAATCCGAATTTACTTAACGTTTGTTCCAAACTTCCTGATAAAGTAAGTTTGCAACTGTTTGTTCGGGGCTTCAAAAATGGTTTCAATCAGCTCCTCGATCAGATCATGTCTTAACTCTCCATTTTCTCTGCATATTCTGCTTGTTCCGCTTTCCCTTGCCTCGGTGATAACCATCGCTGCTCCTGCTTGCCATATACTCAATCCACCTGGAAGGATGGAGATCCCGGGATCGCTTTTGGTCCTTATATCCCACTTCACTGAAAACGGTGAACTCATGAGCAAAATCAGCAATGAAACTGGCTTTATCCCTGTTGCTCAGCGGAACCGTGCCATTTGAGATCTCAACATGCTGGCAGCCGTGCTGGAGGCAGAAATGATAATAATCCGTTACTTTTTTCTGCAGCAGGAACTTCTCAAACAAAGTTCCCCCAAAAAAGTAAGCCACGTTATTGACTCTTAAACAGCCTATCTTTTCTTCAAGACAGTCGGAGACAAGGGAAGTTCCCCAGCCAAATTTCACGTAATCAATATAGCTGGCCTGGGTGGCAAGGATAATGAATGCTGATTCATAACAGATAAGCACTCCTTTCTGGGCATCTGCCCCATCTTAGCTAGCACATTTTATTCTGCTGGACAGCAAGTGGTTCCAGTTACAAACAGCATTCCAATCATGAAGTGACCAAAGAATTGCACTCTTGAACTTACAAAAACTATGTCAAATTATCTTACAGATTAGTTGCGACATAACGACTAAGATGTGAAAATATAACTAACATTAAATGTTAACTATATTTACGTTAAATGGGCGGTGCGACGTGTGCTGCTCATGTAAAACAAAGAAAGGAGTTGGATCGGAAATGGGAGAGTTGTTTTACCTTAATGCACTGTGGGTGATGGTGGCCACGATTTTGGTCATCCTGATGCAAGGGGGATTTATTCTCCTTGAGGCAGGTTCAACGCGGATGAAAAATGCCGGCCATATCGCTGGCAAAACTATTTTTACATTCGGTATTGCCTCTCTTGTGTTTTGGGCTGTAGGTTATGGCTTTATTTATGGTCAAGGTAATTTGTTTATCGGCTTTTCTGATTTCTTCTACGGCGATTTTACTTCTGTGGTTGATGGTTTGCCTGGTTCAATTGACTTTATGTTTCAACTCGCTTTTGCTGGGATTGCACTAACCATCGCTTTCGGCGGTTTTGCCGAGCGGGCCAAACTGTCGGTTTACATCTTATTTGCCATTTTCTTTTCAGCTTTTGTCTACCCGGTTGTAGCCCACTGGATTTGGGGAGACGGCTGGCTGGCAGGATTAGAAAAACAAGACTTTGCCGGCTCCACTGTGGTGCACTTGACAGGCGCTATGGCTGCACTGGCTGCCACCATACTGCTTAAACCGCGGATTGGTAAGTACAACAAAGATGGCACAGCGAACGATATGCATGGTCATAATCAGGTTTATACCGCTTTAGGTGTTCTGCTGCTCTGGGTAGGCTGGTTTGGTTTTAATGCAGGAAGCACATTAGGTGTTGATGAAGGATTTTTTGGGTTTGTCGCGCTGAACACCAATCTTGCGGCGGCTGCCGGTGCCATCGCGGCCTTATCTACCGCCTGGATGCTTTCCGGCAAAGCGGATGTACCAACCATGTTAAATGGCGCCTTGGCCGGACTGGTGGCCGTCACTGCCTCTTGTGCCTTTGTTGAACCGTGGGCAGCGGTGCTGATCGGACTGATCGCCGGTGTGATTGTCTATTACAGCATGAAGTTCTTTGATAAAGTCAAAATTGATGACCCCATCTTTGCTTTGTCAGTGCACGGTGTGGCTGGGGTGTGGGGCACCCTGTCCACAGGTTTCTTTGCCACGCCGGAACTGGCTGCCATGAACGGTGGCTCGCCTGGACTGTTGTATGGTGGCGGATTAACCCAGTTGGGTGTGCAAACATTGGGAGTTGTGTCGGCAGGACTGTATGCCTTTATGGCTTCACTGATTTTGTTACTGATCATTAAAGCTGTGGTGGGATCACTGCGCGTCACGGAAGAGGAGGAGCTGCTGGGCTTAGATTTAAGCGAACATGGCAGCTATGGGTATCCAGAGATGGTGCAACTGGCTACCAACACACTATCTGGTGTTCATGTACAGTCAAAAAAGGGTGCCCATTCGCAATGACCAAAAGTGCGGTCACAGCACATCAGCAGCTCAAAGCGGGAAAATACCCCGCTTTGACACTATCAACAGGCTGTCTCAACGGTGATGGTGATGAGGATATTCTCAGTGCCGTCAGTCAGGCTGTCACAGCTGTTAAACGCACAGAGGGTACTCCTCCGTCCGCTTTTGCTTGGTTTGTGATGGGCAGCGCCGGCCGAGGAGAGCATCTGCCAGGAAGTGACCAGGATCATGGCCTTGTATATGATCAAGATGATGAAGAGATCCAACGCTATTTTCTCGCTCTTGGCCGGGAAATCAGCGCTCAACTTGAACAGAAGGGATTTCCCTTATGTATAGGCCAAGTGATGAGTTCCAATCCAAGATGGTGTCGCTCCTTATCTGGCTGGGACCTCCAACTGCAAGAATGGTTGATGGAAGGGGGGTGGGAGGCATTACGTTATGTCCTGATCTTTATGGATGCCCGCACGCTTGTGGGCGACGCTCAGCTGGTCTATGATTTGAGAGAACGGGTGTATAGCTACTGCGCACAGAATCCCGCCATTTTGCTACGTCTGTGGGAAAACACAGCATGGTTGAAGAAAGGGCTGGGTCTGTTCGGACAGTTTCTGACTACAGTTTCTGACTGAGGAAAAAGGTCCTCATGCGGGGGCTATCAATCTAAAAGAAACTGGATTGTTTCCATATATTAATGCCGCACGCCTTTTGGCCATCAGAGAGAGTGTGCATGAAACCTCTACCGTCCTCCGCTTGGAACGTTTGTATGCACTTGCTTTATATGGATGGCTGGAAACATACCAGGCTTGCTTCAAGCGGCTCATGGCCTACCGCCAAAGAGCGGGGGTCACCAATCACCCTGGCTATATCAGGGTGACTGACCTCAGCCGTGAGGAGAAAAAAGAGTTGAAGCACCTGATAAGCAAAGGAGTTGAATTATACCGGCGTACGGGAACATGGTTAAAGAGAGGGACCGTGTGGTGAAGTTTCAAGCTGTTGCCCAGAGGATGAAACAATTGTCGGAAAGGGTGGGTTCACATCTCTATGCCGCTCTCAGCAGCAGAGAAAAGAGAGAGGTGTGGCCGCAAGCCAGCTTTTTACGCCAGCTTGAAAAGGAGCTGCGGGAGGATAACTACTTGGAACAGCCCCTGAACGAACTGCCTGTGGTCGTCTTTGATGTGGAGACGACAGGATTTTTTCCTGAACAAGGGGATCGCATCCTGTCCATAGGAGCGGTGCGTGCCGTTGGCCAGCACATTCTGGAAGAGGATTCCCTGTACACATTGGTTCGCTCAGATGTATCCATTCCCAGAGAAGTGAGCCAATTGACCGGCATTACGGAGGATGATCTTGCTTCGGCGCCAGTGCTAGCTGATGTACTGACTCAATTTTTCAATTTTATCGGCACGGATCTCCTTGCTGCCCACCATGCCGGGCATGAGAAAGCCTTTATGCAGCAAGCGGTACGGGAGATGGGAGGCCGTTCCTTTCAACACCGTATTGTGGATACTTCGTTTCTGGTTAGAATTGTTAACCCCGCATTGAAGCAAAGTTCATTGGAAGTCTGCTGCTCCTTGTACAACATTAAGCCGGAAAACCGCCATCATGCCTTAGGTGATGCCCTGCTGGCGGCCAGGTTATGGACCTGTTTAGTGCAGGATATGACCGCCAAAGGGATCAATACTTTACAAGACGCATATCTGGCTTTAAGCCTTAATAAAAATAACTTTGTCATTAACAATTTGGGAGGGGATTAAAATGGGAAAGTACACGAAAGAGGACATTTTAAAAATAGCTAAAGAAGAGGATGTGCGCTACATCCGGTTGCAATTTACCGATCTGTTGGGAACCGTCAAAAATGTGGAGATACCCGTCAGCCAGTTGCCCAAAGCCCTTGATAACAAAATCATGTTTGACGGTTCTTCTATTGAAGGATTCGTGCGCATTGAAGAGTCTGATATGTATCTCTATCCTGATCTGGATACATGGCTCATCTTCCCGTGGGAACTTGAAGAAGGCAAAGTGGCCCGTTTGATTTGTGATGTCTATAATCCAGACGGAACACCGTTTGCCGGAGATCCGCGGGGGGTCTTGAAGCGGATGCTGAAAGAGGCAGAAACGCTAGGCTTTACGGCCATGAACGTCGGGCCTGAACCGGAGTTCTTCCTGTTTAAGCTGGATGAAAAAGGCAATACCACATTAGAAGTCAATGATCAAGGCGGTTATTTTGATTTGGCTCCCACCGATTTAGGTGAAAATTGCCGCCGGGATATTGTGCTCACCCTGGAAAAAATGGGCTTTGAAATTGAAGCCTCCCACCATGAAGTGGCCCCGGGACAGCATGAGATTGACTTTAAATATGCCAATGCTGTCACTGCAGCCGATTATATCCAAACCTTTAAAGTGGTCGTGAAAAACGTAGCTAAACAACACGGATTGCACGCCACGTTTATGCCCAAACCGCTGTTTGGAGTAAACGGATCAGGCATGCACTGTCACCAATCCCTGTTCAGGGGAGAGGAGAATGCCTTCTACGATGAACAGGATGAACTGGGCCTTAGTGACACCGCCAAACAATATTTGGCCGGCATTCTGTATCACGCCAGAGCCATGGCCGCCATTACAAATCCAACTGTCAACTCTTACAAACGTTTAGTGCCTGGCTATGAAGCTCCTTGCTACGTAGCCTGGTCGGCCAAAAACAGAAGCCCGCTGGTCCGAGTGCCGGCATCACGTGGTTTAAGCACGCGCATTGAATTGCGCAATCCGGACCCGTCGGCCAATCCGTATCTGGCCCTGGCCGTCATGCTGGCTGCTGGATTGGATGGTATCAAGAAAAAGCTGCCTCTGGTTCCGCCGACTAATCAAAATATCTATACCATGACAGAAGAGGAGCGCAAGGAAAACCGCATTGACAGTCTGCCATCCACGTTAAAAGAAGCGATTGAAGAGTTGAAACAAAATGAGGTGCTTAAAAAAGCGCTAGGTGAGCATATTTTCGCTCGCTTCATCGAAGCCAAAGAAATTGAATGGGATATGTTCAGAACCCAGGTGCATCCCTGGGAGCGCGACCAGTATCTCACCGCTTATTGAGAACCAAAGAGTATAAAGGAAAGCTGTCCCCATCGCTTGGGACAGCTTTTCTGTTTGAAAATTAACGGATTCCCCAAGCAGTTTTGATGGCTACTAAGGATCATATGTGCATAGACCTGTATTATGAAGATTCTGATGCATTTAAGGTCTCTAAAAAAGACAAAAAAATGTGTCTCTTTATGATCCCACCGGAACTGACAAAGAAGGGAATGAAATTACGTTGATAGATGTCTTAAAAGTAGACATAGAGGATGTTTTGGACGAAGTACGGTTGCAAATGGAGAAAGACAAAATCTATCAATACATTCATGTGCTTGATGACCGGGAGAAAGAGGTGATTATTGACCGGATTGGCCTGGATATGGAGGAGGAGAAAACCCAGCGTGAATTAGCCAAAGAGCTAGACATTTCCCGTTCGTATGTGTCGCGGATTGAAAAGAGGGCCTTGATGAAATTGTTTCATGAATTTTACAGGACCAAAAAACATTCGGGGCAAAACAGAGGATGATATTTTACAAAAATTAAAACTATGCTCTATGTTAATTGGTAACGAGCAAGGTTGCCGCTTAAAACTCACCTTGCCCAGAAAAAATACGAAGCAGGTATGAGGAGAGAGGAATTTTGCAGGTCGTCACAACAATACACCTGAATGAGAAAGAACGGGCCCTCATCCGTTTTGCCTTAGAGCATACCTTGCGTTATGCCGAGATTGACGAACAGGTCAAAAAATATAAGCAAGGTTTAGTTGAATTGCTGACCAACTTCAAACAAGCGGAACCTTTCCATTCGAGGGCGGGGAGCATCTCTGTTTTTAGACACTGTTAAAAAAACTAACTAACAGGGAATACCAGATTTTCCTTAAAATCTTAAAGGGTATGACCAATGAGGAGATCGCCCAGGGCTCCGAAACCGATACCCGGGGCCACATTCCTGATGACTTAACAAGGCTGTTGCTGCAGCTTCTTGAATGGCTCCGAACACACTGCAATAGTAGTGGTCTTGAATCAGTTGAATGGCTTCAATCACACTTTGACTGCCGACCGCAAAGGCGATCCGCCATCCTGCCATGTTATAAGTTTTGGAGAGCGTGTAGATTTCAATGCCCACATCTTTGGCCCCTGGAATCTGCAGGAAACTGGGTGGCTGGTGATTGTCATAGTAAATAGCACCGTAGGCAAAATCATGGACGACACAGATCTGATGGTGCCGGGCTAAGTCGACTGTTTGTTCATATAAAGTTTTGGTTGCCACGCTAGCCGTTGGATTGTTGGGATAATTAGGGTTTGCTGAAAAACACAAAAATGTTGATATTGAAAGGAAAAGACCTATTTTTGGCGAAATTAAGTGCAAGGGTTTTTCAAAAACCACCTACAAAAACCTTGCACTTGGAGGTATTGCT
>NZ_BMKZ01000006.1 GCF_014644735.1 Caldalkalibacillus thermarum
GAAAGCCAAGATGGAACTTATCGGTTAAAACTCACTTGGATGGAACGCCGTATGAGGGGAAACTCTCACGTACGGTGTGGGGGAGGGGAAAAGGCGGAGATAATATCAAAGCCTTACCTATTCCCATCCTCCTGGTCATTGATGGGGTTAAGGGATTAATTGTTCTGGGGACCAAGGAGATTAAACATGAGCGATCCGTTGAGGAACCAGAGAGTGAAGTGGTGATTCGCGGACCGAGGGACGGGTTTAATGAAAACTTGCGGACCAACATTTCCCTTATTCGCCGCAGGCTCAGGGATCCCAACCTGGTCATTCAAATCGGTCAGCTGGGGCGGCGTAGCAAAAGGGATTTTGCCATCATGTATATCAAAGGGATTACCACCCAAGATCTGATCGACGAAGTACGCTATCGTGTCGCCTGTGCTGATGTCGATGACATGGCGGAAAGCGGCACTTTGGAACAGCTGATTGAAGACGATGTCTTATCCCCTTTCCCCCAGGTGCAACAAACGGAACGTCCCGACAAAGCATCCTCTGCCTTGACCAATGGTCAAGTGGTGCTCTTGCTGGACGGAACCCCGTATGTCTTAATAATGCCTGTCACCTTTCATCTATTGCTCAAATCCCCTGAGGATTATTACGAACGCTGGCAGATTGGCTCTGTGATCCGCTTCCTCCGTTATGGAGCCGCTTTTATGGCCTTGTTTCTTCCCTCTCTCTATGTCGCCATGGTCTCCTACCACCAGGGGATGATCCCCACCCCCTTGGCTTTATCTATTGCCGGTGCGCGGGAGGGCGTGCCTTTTCCTGCTTTTGTCGAGGCACTGCTGATGGAATTTTCGATAGAGTTATTAAGGGAAGCAGGGATCCGCTTGCCTAGCACTATTGGCCAAACCATTGGCATTGTAGGTGGTCTGGTCATTGGCGATGCAGCCGTCAGAGCTGGACTCGTCAGCCCCATCATGGTCATCGTGGTGGCCCTGACAGCCATTGCCTCCTTTGCCATTCCCGCTTACAATGTGGGCATTACTTTCCGGCTGCTCCGCTTCGTGCTCATGGCAGCGGCTGCCACCATGGGGTTGTACGGGATTATCATGGTCTATATCTTAATTAACATTCATTTGGTCGGTTTGCGCAGTTTTGGAAGTTATTACCTCTCTCCGTTTGCCCCCTACCGTTTCCTGCATTGGCTAGACGTTGTCCTGCGGGCCCCAATGCCCCTCATGCGGATGCGGACAACCGAGCCGCGCACATTAAATGATAAAAAACAGGACTGAAAGCGAAGGAAGTGATTTTCATGACACAAGAGATCACCCTACTCTTTAAGGTAGAAGATTGGCCCGTCATCATGCAAAAGAGCGTGTGGCAACAACACGCTCTTACAATTCGCTTTTACCCTTTCATATCTTGATTGATCTTTTGCAGACGTTTTTGCTCAGCCTCCGTTTGCTGCTGGTACGTTTTTTTCTCCAGTTTTTTTAACTCCTGCAGAATTTTGCGGTCCGTACTGACATGCACCTGGTATTCAGGGTAGGCTTTGCGCAATCGATGGAATATTTCTTTGCGAATCCCTTTGAGTTGAAAACGTTTCATCTGGGCCACATCAACCGCTACAGAAAGCTCCTGATCAATGGCAACTGCTGCTGCATCCGTAACCCCCTCCACTGACTTGGCGATCAGTTTGGAACGGTTGGCCGTATCATGATCTACTTTAATTTTGTGAGGTTTGCTCCCTTTCTTGTCCATTTGCTGCTGCAACTTGTAATCGGCTTGAAACGGCTGTTCTTGGTTATACATGGCGCAACCGGCATTAAAAAGCAATACGATCCAGCAGGCCATCAAGATACCGCTTCCCAAAGCCCGGCTGAAACGGCATAATTTTTTCACCAGCATCGCCTCCTCCATCACAGACCGGCGTTGTCTAGATTGTCTATGTTTTTTGGCGGATCAAGGCCCGGCCGACAGCCCGAATGATCAATAAACCAA
Source organism: Caldalkalibacillus thermarum (assembly GCF_014644735.1). NCBI lineage: Bacteria > Bacillati > Bacillota > Bacilli > Caryophanales > Bacillaceae > Caldalkalibacillus > Caldalkalibacillus thermarum. The sequence goes on from NZ_BMKZ01000006.1 coordinate 1,987, forward strand.
GGGCCCATACCGAGGTCGCCATCAGCGTCACACTCATCCAGTTGGGCGTTCCCAAAAGCAAATACAACAAACCATGAAAAATGAAGACAGCACTAATCCATACGAGCAAATTAATGTCTGCCATACGCTGCCAAAAAGACATGAGTCATCACTCCTTGGGAGTAGGATGACCCATGCCCGAAATGAATATAAGATACACGCAACAGGAAAATATTACAAATGCCGGTTTAACCGACCATTTTGCTCATGCGGGAGGCAAAATCCATCACGGTTGGTGCAATCTCTTCCATTTTTTCAAGAGTCAGCCTTCCGGTTGGTCCGGACACAGCCAAAGCAGCCACACATTTACCCTGCCGGTTGAAAATGGGCGCTGCAATGGCAGACGTTCCTGCTTCCCGTTCCTCCACACTGGTAGCATAGCCCAACTGGCGGATTTTCAACAGTTGCAGCATGAAGGCTTCTTTATCAATATGCTCAGGCCAATCGGGGTCATTAAGAATCATTTCCTGTACATCAGGCTCTGCGTAAGCCACCAGGATTTTACCTGAAGCCCCTACATTTAAGGGCATGCGCACGCCGATGGGTGCTACCCTGCGAATGGTCTGCTTGCTTTCAACGGCCTGAACCCTGACCCGTTCCTTGCCATCCCGTACATACAGGGTGACGGTTTCATCCAGGATGTCCCGCAAACGTTCCATTTCAGGCAACAGCATCACGGCTGGATCGTCCACCCGCTCTAAATGGGCGGACAGTTCCCACACGCGGAAGCCCAAGCGGTATTTTTCCGTGGCCTCATTTTTAGCGACAAATCCTTTTTTCTCTAGTGAGGCTAACAAACGATAAACCGTACTCTTATTTAAACCAACCTGATGACTAATTTCTGTCAGTGACCATTCGTGCTGGGTTGTAAAGCATAATAAAATATCCAGCGCCCGTTCAACAGACCTTACAGTCTTTTTTTCCATTTTTGTTCACCCTCAAATGTTTCATTGTATGAAACATTGTTTTTAGTTTCTAATTATACTCTGTTGGAAGGTAAAGGTAAACTGTTTTTTGGAGCTGAACTCCACTTTTGGTTGAAATCATTTTTTTCGTTATTTTTTCGACTTTGAAAGCCCTTTTACTGAATTTGATATGTACATCACCTTTTATTTAAGCTATAATAAGGTCGTAAAAAGAAACTAAGTTTCAAAGAGTAAAACAAGGGTGGGACAGCTTCACAGCTAAAGCTTGGCACTCATGAGGAGGAGGTTTTTTGATGACGTATCGTGATCCTTTTTCCGTCAAATCCTCACTGCAAGTAGGGGATCAAACGTACACCTATTTCTCCCTTCCCAAACTGGAAGAACAAGGAGTTGGCCCGGTCTCCAAGCTGCCTTTTTCCATTAAGGTGCTGCTGGAAGCAGCTTTGCGCCAAGTGGATGGGGTAGCCATCACAGAAGATCACGTTAAACATATCGCCAACTGGGCCGAAACGGAAGATAAAGACCGTGAAATTCCGTTTAAACCTGCCCGTATTGTACTGCAGGACTTTACGGGGGTGCCTGCTGTCGTGGATCTGGCGGCCATGCGCTCCAAAGTGGCCAAGGACGGCGGGGATCCGAAACAAATCAATCCTCTCGTTCCCGTTGACTTGGTTATCGACCATTCCGTGATGGTAGATAAGTTTGGAACGAAAGATGCCCTGGAATACAATATGAAGGTGGAGTTTGAACGCAACCAGGAGCGTTACCGTTTCTTGCGCTGGGCTCAAACGGCCTTTGACAACTTCAGAATCGTTCCGCCGGCCACCGGTATCGTGCACCAGGTGAACCTGGAGTATCTGGCCAGTGTGGCAGCAACCAAGGAAGTTGACGGCGAACAGGTTGTCTTCCCTGATTCTCTGGTCGGAACCGACTCCCACACCACCATGATTAACGGCATCGGCGTGGTTGGCTGGGGTGTCGGCGGTATTGAAGCAGAAGCCGGTATGCTGGGACAACCTTTGTACTTCGTGACTCCGGAGGTTGTTGGTTTCAAATTGACTGGCCGTCTGCCTGAAGGGGCCACAGCAACAGACCTGGCCTTAACCGTAACCCAAATCTTGCGCAAAAAAGGCGTTGTAGGCAAATTCGTTGAGTTCTACGGTGACGGATTGTCCAACATCAGTGTGGCTGACCGCGCCACTGTGGCTAACATGGCACCGGAATATGGGGCTACCATGGGCTTTTTCCCTGTGGATGAGCAAACGCTGGACTATCTCCGCCTCACTGGACGCAGTGAAGAGCAAGTCCAACTGGTCAAAGCTTATTATCAAGCCCAAGGCTTGTTCAGAACGGATGACAGTGCTGAGCCTGTCTTCTCTGACACCATCACCTTGGATCTCAGCACCATTGAACCCACCCTTGCCGGGCCAAGACGTCCCCAAGACCGCATTGTGTTGTCCGAGATGAAAGAAAGCTTTAACAAAACCTTGCGTGCACCGGTTGAGGATGGCGGCTTTGGCTTAAGCGATGAAGAACTGAACAAAAAAGTAAAAGTAGAGCATCCTAACGGAGAAACTTCCGAATTGACTAATGGCTCTGTGGTGATTGCGGCTATTACCAGCTGTACCAACACGTCCAACCCAAGCGTGATGCTGGGTGCTGGTCTTGTGGCCAAAAAAGCGGTTGAGAAAGGCTTGACCACGCCCGCCTATGTTAAAACCAGCTTAACCCCGGGCTCCAAAGTGGTCACTCAATACCTGATTGATGCCGGTTTAATGGAACCGCTTGAAGCCCTTGGCTTCCATGTGGCTGGTTACGGTTGTGCCACCTGTATCGGTAACTCCGGTCCGTTGCCGGATGAGGTCTCCAAAGCGATTGCCGAAAACGATCTGACCGTCTGCTCCGTATTAAGCGGCAACCGCAACTTTGAAGGCCGCATTCATGCTCAGGTAAAAGCCAACTACTTGGCTTCACCGCCCCTTGTCGTGGCCTATGCCATTGCCGGCACCATGAACATTGACTTGCAGAAGGAACCGCTTGGCCATGATAAAGACGGCAATCCTGTCTACCTGAAAGATATTTGGCCTACACCGGAAGAGTTGCAGGCTGCCCTGCAAACGGTGAACTCAGACTTATTCAAAAAAGAATATGAAAATGTGTTTGAATCCAACCCGCGCTTTAACGAAATTGACGCGCCGAAGGGAGACCTGTATGAATTCGATCCCGAATCCACTTACATCCAGGAGCCTCCGTTCTTTGAAAACCTTGAGCCCGAAGTGGGGGACATCGAAGAAATTAAAGGTGCGAGAGCACTAGCCCTGTTGGGTGACTCTGTAACCACCGACCATATTTCACCGGCTGGTAACATCGCCCCTGACAGTCCGGCAGGCAAGTATCTTCTGGAGCGGGGTGTAGAGCGCAAAGACTTTAACTCCTATGGTTCCCGCCGCGGCAACCATGAAGTGATGATGCGCGGTACCTTTGCCAACATCCGCATTCGCAACCAAATGGTCCCCGGCACAGAGGGCGGCTATACGAGATATCTGCCGACCGGTGAGATTATGCCGATCTACGATGCTGCCATGAAGTATCAACAAGATGGCACACCCTTGGTTGTTCTGGCCGGTAAAGAATACGGTACCGGAAGCTCCCGTGACTGGGCAGCCAAGGGAACCAACTTGCTGGGCGTCAAAGCAGTCATTGCCGAAAGCTTCGAACGGATCCATCGCACCAACCTGGTCTGCATGGGCGTTCTGCCGCTGCAGTTTGCAGAAGGACAGGGCTGGAAGCAGCTCGGTATTACAGGTAACGAAACCTTTGATATCCTCGGCTTGGACAATAACCTGAAACCGGGTCAAACCATCACCGTGCGGGCTACCCGTGAAGATGGATCCAGCTTTGAATTTAACGTTATTGTCCGCCTGGACAGTGTGGTGGACATCGAGTACTATCGTAACGGCGGTATCTTGCAAAAAGTGTTGCGCCAAATGGTGCAAAGTGCTTAAACAGGCAGCTTTAAAGCTGACGGCTAACCTTATAACATGGTTCAGTAAAAGGCTGTGGAGCAATTCCACAGCCTTTTTAGCTGCTGCAGCTGATGCAGTAACTTAAGCCGGGCCCTGCGGTGACTAAGTATTCAATTAGCCGCTTAATTAATTTATAATGAGAATTAATATATAATAAATTATAATAAATACCATAGTGTTTAATCCCATTTGTATTGGAGTGTGATGCTTAGTTGGACGAGGTGTCGGTTAGTTTTGGGATTATCTTGTTGGTGTTACTCGTTCTGTCAGCCTTTTTTTCTGCATCAGAAACGGCTTTTTCCAGTGCAAACAAAATCCGGCTCAAACACTTTGCAGATGAGAAACGAAAAGGAGCCCAAAAAGCACTGTATATATCAGAGCATTTTGACAAAGCACTGACCACCATTTTAGTGGGAAATAACCTGGTTAACATTGCAGCAGCCACGATTGCCAGCTCTTTGTTTGTTGCGATGTTCGGACCAAAAACGGGGATGCTCGTCAGCACCATCGTCATGACCATCCTTATCCTGGTTTTTGGTGAAATTTTGCCCAAATCATTTGCCAAAGAACATGCTGAGTCGTTTTCCCTAGCCGTAGCCAACATCTTGTATTTACTGATGAAACTGTTTACGCCGATCAGCTGGCTGTTTGCCCAATTGAAGCGCTTAATGTCCAAACTTATACGTCCTAAACAGGATGTTCCATCCGTTACCGAGGAAGAAATTAAGCTTTTGGTGGATATCAGTGAGGAAGAAGGGGTTATCGATAAAACAGAAAAAGAACTGGTACACCGTTCCCTTAACTTTAACAATATTATTGTGGGTGAAATTTTAACTCCTCGTCCCGATATGGTGGCCGTTGAAGTTAACCAACCCGTGGAAGAAATTAAACAAGTTTTTTTGAGGGAAAAATTTTCCCGGATTCCCGTGTATGAAGGGAGCATCGACAATATTATCGGCATCCTATCCGAGCGTGAGTTCTTATCCTCTTTGCTTCAACACGAGCATGTCGACATCAGGAAGTTGTTACGCAAGCCACTCTTTGTCGTTGAGTCAATGAAAATCTCTTCACTACTTCCGGAACTACAAAAAAATAAAATTCATATGGCCATTGTGATTGATGAATTTGGCGGCACAGCCGGTTTGATCACCATGGAAGATATTCTGGAAGAGATTGTAGGGGAAATATGGGATGAACATGATGAACAAGTGAAAGTGATCACCCAGCTGGATAAAAATACTTATATTTTCTCCGCCGATTTCTCTTTAGACGAATTTGCCCGCATGACCAAGGTGGAGCTTCCTGACACTGTTTATCACACCCTTGGCGGCTGGTTGGTTGAAGAATTTCAACGGGTGCCCCAAAAAGGAGAACAACTGTATTATGAAAATTTATTACTGACCATTGAAGAAGCGGAAAGCCGCAGAATCAGAAAAGTGAGAGTGGAAATAAGGGAATACGCCCCTTCTCAATCAAAAGCGTATGGTTAAAGCTAAAATCAATGCTAATGTTTCCACTCACCTTTTACCGCTGTGGGAGATATTATAATGATGTAGTCCGTATAACCATACTCCCCTTCAAGTTCCCCTTTACAAAGTTCCCCAGTCCGGGGATTTTTTGTTTGGCACAGCTGTACAAAGTTCCATTTTAACCAAGCAATTTCATAACTTGTGATAATATTGTACAATATAGAAGATTGTAGGAAGGTTTAAATAGGGTGATAAGCAAGAACCACTCAAACAAACATTTTTGACAGCTTTAGCTGCAGCAAGAACGGGAGTGACATAAGCATGCAAACGCCAACCATCGTACAAGATGATATTACCATTGCCCAACAAGCCAAACTGAAGCCAATCGGTGACATTGCCGCACTACTGGGACTCAAGGAAGACGACTATGAGCCATATGGACACTATAAGGCAAAAGTGAAACTGGATGTCCTGAAACGTTTGAAAACCAAACAGGATGGAAAGCTGATCCTCGTCACCGGTATCAGTCCCACTCCTGCTGGAGAAGGAAAATCAACTGTGACGGTCGGTCTGGGGCAAGCTTTGAATCGTCTAGGCCGTAAAGCGGTTGTGGCCTTGCGGGAGCCCTCACTGGGGCCGACAATGGGGATTAAAGGAGGCGCAACCGGAGGCGGCTACTCCCAGGTTTTACCTATGGAGGATATCAACCTGCACTTTACAGGGGATATCCATGCTATTACCGCAGCTAACAACGCTCTTTCTGCCCTGATCGATAATCATATCCATCAAGGAAACCAGCTGGGGATCGATCCGCGCCGGATCATCTGGAAACGCGTTCTAGATATGAATGACCGGGCCCTGCGCCAGGTCGTGGTTGGTTTGGGCGGCCCTGCCCAAGGCGTTCCACGGCAGGACGGCTTTGACATTACCGTTGCTTCAGAAGTGATGGCCGTCCTGTGCTTAAGTGAAGATATTGAGGATTTGAAACAGCGCTTATCCCGCATGGTGATCGGTTATACATATGACAAACAGCCGGTGACCGTAGCCGATCTCAAGGCGCAAGGGGCTATGGCTTTGCTGTTAAAAGATGCGTTAAAACCCAACCTGGTGCAAACCCTGGAAAACACCCCGGCTTTCATTCATGGTGGACCCTTTGCCAATATTGCCCATGGCTGCAACAGCCTGGTGGCCACCAAAATGGCTTTAAAACTAGCAGAATACACCGTCACTGAAGCAGGATTTGGCGCCGATTTAGGGGCAGAGAAATTTATCAACATTAAGTCCAGAACTGGGGGGCTCAAACCAGATGCTGCCGTGATCGTGGCGACCGTCCGGGCCTTGAAAATGCATGGTGGCGTGCCAAAAGACCAGTTAAAAGTGGTAAATGTGGAAGCAGTGAAAAAGGGATTAGAGAATCTGGCTCAGCACGTGCACATTATGCGCCACTTCCGTCTGCCCTGTGTCGTGGCCCTTAACCACTTCCTGCATGATTCAGAAACAGAAATCAATGTGATTGAACAATGGTGCCACGAACAAGGCGTTCCTTTTACCGTGTGCCGCGTTTGGGCTGAGGGCGGCCGTGGCGGTGAGGCGTTAGCTGAAACCGTCATCAAGCTTGTTGAAAGACCACAAGCCGATAAAGAAAACAAAAACCCTGCAGCTGATGAGGCGTTAAGATTTACTTATCCCTTGGCAGCTTCCATTGCCGACAAAATACGCGCCATTGCGACTAATATCTACGGTGCCCGCGATGTCCAGTTTTCACCCAAGGCCCAAAAGCAAATGGAGCAGTTTGAAAGGTATGGCTGGGGTAGATTGCCCATCTGTATGGCCAAAACGCAATATTCATTCAGCGATGATCCCAAACGGCTGGGACGCCCCACCGGCTTCACCCTGACCATCCGGGAGCTAAAACCTTCTCTCGGTGCTGGGTTTATTGTGGCCTTAACAGGGGACGTGATGACCATGCCCGGTCTGCCCAAAGAACCGGCCGCCTTGAAAATGAACATCGACAATGAAGGCAAAGTAGAAGGCTTGTTCTAAACTTCAAAGCCAGCTCCCGCAGGAATCAAACCTGCAAGGAGCTGGCTTTCTCTTGGACGAACATGTCTATAACAACCACATTTGTAAGGTAAATACCGTTAAAATGGCCGCCAGTATGACCAACAGGATATGCCCACGGAAATAAGCGATAAGCGCAGCCACCCCGCCACCTATGACACCAATCGCAGGGGCACTTGGTTCCACCGATAAAATCCCGGGAAAAATAAGCGCGCCCAAAGCCGCATAAGGAATGCTCCGCAACCATTTGTGCATCCATTTAGGTAGGGTTAAACGGTCGATAATAAACACCGGCAGCAATCTTGGCACAAACGTCACCACAGCCATGCCCAAAATAATCAGCAACAACCCCATACGCTCACTCCTCATCATCCTCAACATCAATAACCAATATTCCTGCCAACCCACCTAGCAGCGTGGCCAAGACAATCGCCCATCCTCCGCTTAAAATGGATGAAAACAACGTGCAAAGCCCTGCACTGAGTGCAGCAATAAGACCCACTTTCCAATACTGGCGGATGGCCGGCACCAACAAACCAATAAACATCGCATACAGGGCAATGGACATACTGGCACCGATCTCTGGAGGGATGACATTGGAGAGAAGCGCTCCCAGGAGAGTAGCAAACACCCAGGAGACATAAGCCGCTAACATCAGTCCGCCCAAAAAGAGTTGATGAGGCTTTTCTTTTTGCAATGAAGCGACGGCAAAGGTTTCATCGGTGATGCCTAAAGAGAGCGCTGCTTTCCACGACCTGGGCACTTCCCTGACCCGGTTCATCAAAGACATGCTCATCACAAAGTGTCGAAAATTAAGAACAAAAGTTGCTAAAACAATCTCCGCAAAACTTGCGCCCATAGCGATCATGTTAATCGCCATAAATTGACTAGCACCCGCGAAAACCAAGCTGGACATCAACACCGTATCCAAAAGCGGCACTCCCGTTTCTCTGGAGATAACACCAAAGGCCACTCCAATAGGAAGATAGCCAATCATAATCGGAATGCCAGCCGAAACGCCCTGGGCTAACGCCCCTTTATCCATCTGTCGGTTAACCTGTTTTTCTATTTGCTCCATACGCTTCCCCCAGCCCTGTCCTTTTTCTCTTTCAGATTTGCTATAATGACTCTAAGTAAGATGAAACTTTACAATGTTAAGCGATTTGGAAAAGTTCCTCTCGTTAGTATATTTTAATTTAATTAAAGTATATTATATTATACTATCAGGCGATTGACCACCTTTCGTTTGTATCTTTCCATTTGGAGGCACATACCATGTCTAGCAATAACCCATGGGAAGAAAACAATGTCGGCAAGCGCATTGGCGCCAAATTGCGCCAAATCCGCCGGGGCAGAGGCCTCAGTATGGAAGCTTTGGCTAACCAGATCGGGGTAAGCAAAATGACCCTGGCTAAAATTGAACAAGGCGAAGCGAACCCCACCTTGTCAGTTATTTGGAAAATTGCCAACGGTCTCTCAATCCCGATCACCGCTTTATTGTCTGTTGAGGCCAATGTCTCTCTTGCCCGTAAAAATGAAGGACTTATATTAACCAGTGCCAATGACTCCTTTACCGTTGAACCTTTGTTCGGGGCGCAAGGATCTTTTGAACTTTATCGGGGATACCTGCAAGCTCACAGTGAATACCCATCAGAAGCCCACGCACCGGGTGTCGTAGAATTTGTGACCGTGATGTCGGGCAAACTGACCGTTGAAGTGGACGGGGAAACATACCACTTGGAGGAGCATGACTCGATCCGCTTCTCTGGGGACCGACCGCATACATACATTAATCCATCCCCATCTTTGACCGTTTTAAATTTTGTCATTGCTTATACAAGTCCCGAAACCAACACATCCGTGTTATTTAGGAAATAATTAACGGTCACAAATAAAAAGAGGCTGGTGCTTACACCAGCACTCTGTCCACTTTGGCTTCCCGCTAAGCCCTAAGGGGCACCCACTGATTTCTGTGCGAGAGGAGTGCCCATGTCCAGGTCCGAGGGATACAGTCCCAGTTTGACAAAGATCCAGGGTGCCAGACCAATCCCCCAGATGCCCATGATGGTGTAGCGGAGAAAATCAGCTAACAGATAAGTAGGAAAGATGATTTTCAGACCGGTTTGCAAGGTGATGATCCCGGCCATACCAATCAAAAAGGCTATTGCTTTTTTCCACACCGCTGTACGCAAGTTCATTTGAACATAGCGTTGCTCCACCAAATAGGCTGCGCCGGCTCCCAACAAAAAACCCGCATACTTCACCCCTTCAGGTTCCCGAAACACAACCAAAAGAAGGAGAGGAAACCCGGCAGCCAACAGCCACTGCAAGCAGACTGGAAGCTGGCTGACCGTTTGTGCCGCCCTAAACCCGGCAACCAGGACAATGATGCCAATCAAGATGCCAGCTGCCACGTCAATAGGCCAGTGTAATCCAGCATACAAACGGGAAAAAGAAATACAAAAAATCAGGATAACCGAAACAACCCAAAACCAAGGCTTGTTGAGCACATAAGCCAGATACCCCCACAATGTCGTGGAGCCTTGGGCATGGCCACTGGGAAAAGAATCATAGGGATAGTGACTGCCAACCTCTGCCGATGAAACAAAAATAGAGTGAATCCCCTCTACTCCCACTGGGCGTGGATGACCGGTATAAATTTTAATCAAGGCATTGACATAAACGGAGACCAGAAAGATATAAAAGAGGCGAAAACCGGTTTTTTTAGACATACACCAGTACACCAAAGGTAAAATAAGAAAATAAAATTCCTCATTCCCCATAAATGTAAACACGGCAGCCAAAGCATTTAAAAATGGATTTTGCCATGAGGTAACCCAGATTAAAAAATCAATTTGAGTCACGGGTTTTCACTTCCTTATTCACTTATCTTCCTCAAAAAACATATGTCCAAACAAGCATGTAAAGGCGCTGATGTAACAACACCAACGCCCATGCAACCTAATCCGCTAATAATCATAATCATAACAATACTCATACAGTTTGACAATCTCTTCATGGGTTGGAACCCGTGGGTTGTTGGCCGGGCTGCCGCTAGCCAGGGCATCCTGGGCCATTTTATCCAAGACTTTTCTAAACCGGCTCTCATCAATGCCCCATGTTTTCATATTGGGAATGTTAAGATCCCGACACAATTGTTTAATTTCCTGTACCGCTGCCTGTGCGGCCTTTTGATCATCTTGCCCTTCCAGCTCCGGCTTAATGACACGGCCGATCACTGCCATGCGATCAATACAAGCTTCCAAAGTATACTCCAGTACTGCCGGTAACAGCATGGCATTGGACATCCCATGGGGAACATGAAACAAAGCGCCTATGGGCCGGGACATACCATGCACCAAACAGACTGAGGCATTGGAAAAAGCAATACCTGCTTGCATGGCGCCCAAGGTCATCCTGTCTCTGGCTTCCAAGTCCTCTCCCTGTTGATATGCACGGCGAATAGATGAGCTGATCAAGCGAATGGCCTCTAAGGACAATGTGTCTGTCAGCGGCTGAGCCATTCTGGAGAGATAGGCTTCTATGGCGTGACACAAGGCATCTACCCCGGTAGCTGCAGTCAACTTGGGAGGTGAAGTCACAGTCAAGAGCGGATCAACAATGGCAACAGCAGGAATAAAGGCCGGATGCTTGATCATCATTTTGACATCAGCAGTGGTGTTGGTGATAACCGTGACACTGGTCACTTCCGATCCGGTACCAGCTGTAGTGGGAATGGCAATAAGCGGAACAGGTTCCTTTGTAATCGGTTTTTGCCCTCCCACATACTCACCAATATATCCGCCGTTTGTAGCCACCACAGCAACCGCTTTGGCAGTGTCTATGCAGCTTCCCCCACCAACCGCCACAATGAGGTCACAGTTCTGTTCCTGCAGCATCTGCAGTGCTTCATCCACATACACATCTGTTGGTTCTGTGTTGACACCCATATAAGTGACATGGGCTGCTCCAGCTTTTTGCACATAAGTGACACAACGCTCCACATGGCCTATTTGTTCCATCACTTCATCACTAATAATGAGCACTTTGGAACCAAGACAGGGCACCACATCCTTTAATGTGGACAAAGCCCCTTGTCCGTAGTACACCTCTGGCGGCAGGCGAAACTCGGCAAAGGTACTGAGCTTTAGGTCCTTTTTGGACACCACATTCCCCTCTCCTTTCCTGATTAATCCCGCTTGACGACATAGCCAGCTTTCTCCCTGTCCCAGGCATTGCCGATCCCCATTTCCTTCAGTTTAAATTTTTGGATCCGTTCCGTGGCCGTTTTGGGAAAGGCGTTGGTGAACTCAACATAGCGGGGGACCATAAAATAAGCCATCCGTTCCTGGCACCAATCTAATAATTCTTCAGGTGAAAGCTGTTCTCCTTCCCTGACAATCACAAAAATTTTGACATCTTCAATTGACCCGGATAAATGGTCCATAGGCCCGTTTGCTTTCTTGATGAATAGCATGGGCAAAAAGTTCCTTTCCTGTTCCGCTTTCACCCACCAGCAAAACGGTGGCCGGACTGCGGCCACCACTTCACCCTTGTTGTTTTTGATCGGAATGCGGTGGGCAATCATCTGTTTGCCTTTGATCTGTTACACCTCAGCCAGCTCAGGTACACCTGTTTTGACCACGATATGCATCCTTGTATTTTCGATCACTTCAGTGACATGCTTGCCAATGCAGCCATCCATAGCGTTTTACTTTCATGAGAACCACTCCCATCCGGCATCGTAGGCACCTTCTTTTCTTGCTACGATTATACCAAAACCAAAAAGGGCCGTTGTATAACACTTAAGGGTAGGGATATCCGGCAAAAAAAAGGATTCCCCGCTTCTGTCAGGGAATCCTATTCCTAGTTTTATCCTTCCAATAGCAACGTTTCGGGATCTTCCAGCAACTCTTTCACCTTGACCAGGAAGCTGACCGCTTCCTTTCCGTCCACAATGCGATGGTCATAGGACAGGGCGATGTACATCATGGGCCGGTTCTCCATCCGCTCTTCATCTACTGCCACCGGACGGATTTGGATTTTATGCATGCCCAAAATGCCCACCTGAGGGGGATTGAGAATCGGGGTGGACAGGAGGGAGCCAAATACTCCCCCATTGGTAATAGTAAAGGTTCCGCCTTGCAAGTCACTGACACTCAGCTTGTTTTGACGGGCTTTTTCGGCTAAAGAGGCTATTTCCCGCTCAATTTCGGCAAAACTTAACTTGTCTGCATTACGCACAACAGGAACCACCAGCCCCTGGTCGGTGGCAACAGCCACGCCGATATCATAATATTTCTTGACCACAATCTCGTCACCTTGAATCTCTGCATTTAACAAAGGAAACTTTTTCAGGGCCCCGATGACCGCTTTGGTGAAAAAAGACATGTAACCCAATCTGACCCCGTGCTCTTGATAAAAGGCTTCCTTGTGCCGCTTACGGAGTTCCATGATAGCGGTCATATCCACTTCGTTAAAAGTGGTCAGCATAGCAGCTGTATGCTGGGCTTCAACCAAACGTCTGGCGATGGTCTGCCTGCGGCGCGACATGCGTATCCGTTCCACCGGTTTGCTCTCATACATCTTCTGTTCTAAGGCTTTTGCCTGTTCCGGATGAACCTGCTTTTGTTCCCGTTCCCCTTTTTCTCCGTTCACTGCCCGTCCGGGTGCTCCCTTGTGCTTTTCTATATCTGCAGCATGGATCCGTCCCCAGGGATCAAGACTTTCAACCTGGCCCAAATCAATGCCCTGCTGGCGTGCCCGCCGACGGGCGGCAGGGGTGGCCAGCTGCTCCTTACCCAGGGTGCTGTCCCAATCGTCCGCCTCCATGTTGCCATCCTTATCCCTTTCTTCATCCTGGGTTTCGCCTGGTGACTTATCTGCTGTCCGATGTTCACCCGTTGCTTCTTCATCCAGGAGGGCAATCACTTCTCCCACTGTGACCGCATCTCCTTCCTGTTTGAGATGTTTACGCAAGATGCCATCATGTTCAGCATTGATTTCCAAATTGACTTTATCCGTTTCCAGTTCGAGCAGGATATCTCCCTGCTTGACGAAATCCCCCTCTTCTTTGAGCCATTTGACAATCGTTCCCTCAGTGATGGATTCGGCCAGTTCAGGCACTTTGACCTCCACCATGACAGATACCTCCCTCAGTAGGAATATAACAGGTTAAGCTGTGTATATTCTTGCTGTGTGTTTAGCGTCTTAAGGCTTCCTGCACAATCCTTTCCTGTTCTTTTTTGTGGGCCTCATGCAAACCTTCTGCCGGACTGGAGCGGTCGGGCCGCCCAATGTAACGGACAGGAATCTCTCCCGCCACGTCCCTTAGATAGGGCTCCATGTAACGCCAAGCTCCCATATTGCGCGGTTCTTCCTGCACCCAGACGATCTCTTGCAATCCCTCGTACCGTTGAATGATCTGTTGGATGTCTTGTTTGGGAAAAGGATAGAGCTCCTCCACACGCACAATATGCAGCCAGTCCATGTTATCCTCTGCTTTCTCCAGCTTTTCCTCTAACTCCACTGCAATTTTGCCGCTGCACAAGATCAGCCGCTCGACACGCTCGGGATACTGTCCCAATCCGGTTTGTTCAAGGACCCGGTGAAAACGGCCCTCACTTAAAGCTTGGGGAAAAGAAGCGACACGCGGGTTGCGAATCAGGCTTTTGGGAGTCATAATGACCAGCGGCCGTTCCTCTTCACGCCCTGATAACAAGGCTTGACGGCGCAAAAGGTGGAAGTACTGGGCCGCTTTGGTCACGTTTGCGACAAACCAGTTATTTTCAGCGGCCAATTGCAGAAAACGTTCCAATCGGGCGCTGGAATGCTCCGGTCCCTGCCCTTCATAGCCGTGGGGCAAGAGCACGACCAGATTGGATCTTTCACCCCATTTAGCCCGGCCAGCCGATATAAATTGGTCAAATATCACTTGGGCCACATTGGCAAAGTCCCCGTACTGGGCTTCCCACAGGACCAAGGTATCTGTGGTAAAGACACTGTAACCGTATTCAAAGCCCAGCACCGCTGTTTCTGTCAGTGGGCTGTTATGGATAGCAAACGAGGCCCGGGCCTCGGGCAACACATGGAGGGGCGAAAGGGATTCACCCGTTTTGCTGTCATGCAAAACCAAATGCCGGTGGGCAAACGTCCCCCGTTCCGTATCCTGACCGGTCAGCCGGATGGGGATGCCGTCATGGAGGATCGTGGCAAAGGCCAGTATTTCAGCCAGCGCCCAGTCCACTTTTCCGTCATCAGCCAGGGCATTGGCCCTCCGTTCCAGGATACGTCTCAATTTCGGATAAACCGTAAATCCTTCGGGCCAGTCAAGCAAATTCCGGTTTATGGTCCTAAGCGTGTCCAGCGGGACACTGGTGTTAATATCAGGCAGTGATCCGCTCAGCACTTCCGGCGGATCTAAATGAAATGTATCTCCTTTATTTTTCTGCATAGCCCGTTGATAAGCCGCTTCTAATTTTTCCACGACCTTGTTTTCCATCTCTTCTATATGCTCTTCTGTCACCAGACCTGCTTTGATTAAGGCCTGTGCATATTGTACCCGGACGCTGGGATGGTGTTTAATTTTCGCATAGAGCTTGGGCTGGGTCACCGCTGGATCGTCCGCTTCATTGTGTCCAAAGCGGCGGTAACCGATCAAGTCAATCAGAAAATCCTTATGGAAGCGCTGGCGGTAGGCGTAGGCCAGCCGGACAGCAGCCAGACACGCCTCGGGATCATCAGCATTGACGTGGACAATGGGAATCTCAAACCCCTTGGCCAGGTCACTGGCATATTTGGTCGAACGGGCATCCCGCTCTTCTGTGGTAAATCCCAGACGGTTGTTGGCAATAATGTGAATCGTGCCACCTGTATGATAGCCGCGCAGCTGACTTAAATTTAGAGTCTCCGCCACAATCCCTTCGCCCGGAAAAGCCGCGTCGCCATGAATCAGAATAGCAAACGCTTTGTTGACATCCTGCTCGGGGTAGCCCCTCTTTGTCCGTTCTTCCTGTGCAGCCCTGGTGAAGCCTTCAACCACTGGGTTCACAAACTCTAAATGACTGGGATTATTAGCCAAGGTCAACCGTGCCCTAACCACATTATCCGCCTGGATAGCCCTTTTTCCTCCCAGATGGTATTTCACGTCTCCGGTCCAGCCATAGTTAATGCCGACCGAACCCTCAGACGGCACCAAATCTTTGTTGGGTGAATGATGAAACTCGGAAAAAATCAGCTCATAAGGTTTGCCCAGTACATGGGCCAGCACGTTCAGCCGCCCGCGGTGGGCCATGCCAATCATGATGTGCTCAATACCGCTGTGAACCCCTTGGCTGATCAGCTCATCCAACATAGGCACCAGCGCATCTAACCCTTCAATGGAAAAGCGCTTTTGCCCTACAAATCTGCGGTGCAAAAATTGCTCAAACATTTCTACTTCAATCAACCTGTTAAGCAGTGCCACCTTTTCCTTACTGCTCAACGGCTCATGTGCCCGGCCCGTTTCCACCCAGCGGCAAAGCCACTTGCGTTCTTCAGGATCATGAACATGGGTAAATTGGTAAGCCAGGGATTCAGTATACACTTGCTTCAAGTGGTGAAGGGCATCCCAAGCTGTTTCCATCCTGTCCGGCGCTTCAGGCCAGACGGCGGCTGCGGGCAACGCGCGCAGATCTTCTTCAGTCAGGCCGTAAGCAGTTGGATCAAGCAGGGAAACGTGCTCCGTCTCCCCCTCGTGCAACGGGTCAATTTTGGCTTCCAAGTGGCCGTATGTACGAATATGTTGGGCCAACTGCATGGCAGCTGCCGCTTTTTCCAGTTGGTATGCACTTATTTGTGGCGCCCCTCTTTCTCTTTTCCTGTCCCGCACAGGCTGATGATCTTGATCAACCATAGGGGGCGGTCCCCACCGCTCAAATAAAGTTTTCAGCTCTGGTTCGACTGAGCCGGGATCATGCAGGTACTGTTCATATTTATCTTGAATATAGCCCAGGTTAACCCCAAATACCCGTTCCCAACGGTGTCGATTCTCCATATCCTCAGCAGGCATCCCTAACACCCTCCGCTATTTCAGTTTCTTACATTAAGATACCCTTATCCTGTTTGGTGTAAACAGCCGTTTTAAAGTGAATGAATCTTGTTTTGGCCCACTCCGATATAAGAAAAAGCACACCTGAGGGGGTGTGCTCTCATTGGTCTGCCTGTTATAATTTAACCCGCTGCAACCTTAAGGCATTCAACACAACGGAAACGGAGCTGAAAGCCATCGCCGCCCCGGCCATCCAAGGTTGCAAAAGGCCGGCTGCAGCCACAGGGATGGCTGCAGTATTATAGCAAAAAGCCCAGAACAAGTTTTGTTTGATGTTGCGCATCGTTTTGCGGCTCATGAGCAAAGCATCAACCACGCTGTTCAAATCCCCCCGCATCAAGGCTATATCCGCCGTTTCCATGGCAATATCAGTACCCGTACCGATGGCCATGCCGATATCCGCCACAGCCAAGGCAGGAGCATCGTTAATTCCATCGCCCACCATGGCCACTTTCTTCCCTTGTTGTTGCAGTTTTTTAACTTCATCAGCCTTGCCTTCAGGCAACACTTCGGCCAGCACATGGTCAATGCCCACTTGTCTGGCAATGGCGCGGGCTGTCCGTTCATTGTCTCCCGTGATCATCAGCACTTCCAGGCCCATCGCCCTCATGCGGGCCACGGCCTCTCGAGATGTTTCTTTCACTCTGTCGGCAACGGCGATAATCCCGGCATAGGTGCTATCTACGGCCACCAGCATGGCGGTTTTCCCTTCCTGTTCAAGCTGTTCCAGCTGCCCTAAGGCCGGGGAGACGTCAATACTGTGTTTAGCCATCAGGCGGCGGGTACCGACTAACACCTGATGCTGGTCTACTTCCGCCGTTATTCCGTGTCCGGGCACCGCTTCAAACTGTTCCGGTTCTTTTAACGCTATCCCCTTTTCCTGTATACCTTGCACAAGGGCCTGGGCCAGAGGATGTTCGGAGGGTTTTTCCGCCGAACCGACCAGCCTTAACAGCTCCTCCTCACTGAGTCCGGCATCAGGGTTCACCAGTACATCCGTCATTTCCGGTTCACCCTTGGTCACGGTGCCCGTTTTATCCAGGACGACGGTCGTAATCTCCTGGGTTTTCTCCAGATGTTCACCGCCTTTGAACAAGATGCCGTATTCCGCTGAACGGCCCGAACCGGCCATGATCGAAGTCGGAGTGGCCAGCCCCAGGGCACAGGGACAAGCAATTACCAGAATAGAGATGGTGGGGATCAGGGCGCTGCCCAACTGTCCGGGGGTTAGGATCAAATACCAGAACAAGAACGTAAGAAAGGCAAAAATCACCACAATAGGGACGAAGATGCCGGAGACCTTATCCACCATGCGCTGAATGGGCGCTTTGGAACCTTGCGCCTCTTCCACGACCCGCACAATTTGGGCCAAGGCCGTATCTTTACCTACCTTGGTCGCTTTAATTTTAAGCGTGCCGTTTTTGTTGATCGTCGCTCCGATCACCTCATCGCCCGCTTCTTTGTCCACCGGGATGCTTTCTCCAGTCAGCATCGATTCATCCACTGCGGAACGACCAGCAATCACTTCCCCGTCAACCGGAATTTTTTGACCGGGTTTAACCAAAATAATGTCACCCACAACAACTTCGTCCACTGGAATCTCAATCTCCTGCCCGTTACGGATCACCAGCGCTGTTTTGGGCTTTAGGCCCATCAGCTTTTTGATGGCCTGGGAGGTGCGGCCTTTGGCTTTTGCTTCAAAATATTTTCCGAGTAAAATCAACGTAATAATGATGGCTGCGGTTTCGTAATAAAGGTCTACATGATGAGCCCCTGTTCTCAGCCAATCGATGGATAAATACAGGCTGTAAAAATAGGCGGCAGAAGTCCCCAAGGCCACCAGCACATCCATATTGGCACTTTTGTTGCGCAGCGCTTTATACGCCCCCTTGTAAAACTGCCAGCCGATCACAAACTGTACCGGAGTGGCCAAAGCCCATTGCACCCACGGGTTCAAGAGCACATCCGGCACCCAGATAAAAGCTGCCCATTCAAAATGGCTTACCATCGTCCATAAGAGAGGAAGTGAGAAAACGGCAGCCCACACAAACTTGCGAAATTGACGGCCGGTCTCCCGGTCCTGTGCTTGGTCCAAACCAGCCCGATCTTCTTTTAAGCTCAGTTTAAAGCCAAGCTGATCAATGCGTGTGATCATCTCCTCCGGGGTAACCTCAGCGGGGTTGTAGGCCACAGCAGCCCTCTCCAGGGCAAAGTTTACGTTGGCTTGAAAAACGCCTGCCATTTTGTTTAACGTTTTTTCAATGCGGTTGGCACAAGCGGCACAAGACATGCCGTCGACCTCAAATTCAACCTTTTCTTTTACTATAGCGTATCCCAGCTGTTCAAGGCGTGCTTCCAGCCGGGACAGGTCCACCTGTTGTGGATCATACTCTACTGTCGCCTTTTCCAAAGCCAAATTCACATGGGCAGTTTGTACCCCGTCAAGTTTGTATAATGCTTTTTCAATCCGGTTGGCACAAGCGGCACAAGACATGCCTGTCACTTTAAAACTGGTCTGCCGTGTTTGAGTCACAGCTGACACCCCGTTTCTTTAACCTGTTTATACCCTTATAGGGTATCATTCAATCCAAAAGGAATCGTGCTACCTTTTCCGTAACACGATTTGCCAGAAGCCGAAAACAGTCCAGCTTTTCTAAAATACTCTCCTAAGATACCACATCATATCCCTGGTCATCGATTGTTTCTTTGATCTTTTCCACACTGACTATGCTGTCGTCAAATTTGACCTCAACCAGACCTTGATCCAGATTGACTTTCACGTCAGAAACGCCCTCTAACGCCCCGACACTCTTTTCTACAGCAGATACACAATGAGCACAAGACATCCCTTCCACTTTCAGTGTGACTTCCTTCATCATTGACTCTCCTCCAAAGTTGTTTTGGTGTTAGTGTCGATTGTATTGAATCACATGATTCATTATTAATATAGCATACCCCTGTATAGTATTCAAGAAAACCGAAACCACACTGATTGACTCTCTTGTTATTTAATTAACTTGGAGATGGTTTTCATAAATTCCCCGGTCACTTCCTGGTCCCCTTCTTTGAGCCGCTCCATCACACAGGTTTTGATATGGCTTTCCAGCAGCAACTTGGACACCGCATGAAGAGCCGATTGCACGGCAGCCATTTGATTGAGGATGTCATCACAGTATACATCCCGCTCGATCATGCCTTTAATGCCCCGGACCTGCCCTTCAATCCGGTTCAGGCGGCGGATCAGGTTTTCTTTCAATTCAGCCGGTGCCCGCCCCCGGCGCCCGCTCCCGTGGCAGTCTAACGCTTCGTGTTTGTTTTCCCACTCCGTCATCTTTCCCACCTCACTTATACTATACCCATGTATGATGACAATTACAAGGGCAAGCGCCGTAAAAGTTAAGCACTATACCCCCAGCAGCTTTGCTCCCTCAATCGTGGCTATTTTTAACACCGTCTGGGCATCCAGCACAGTGGGGTCAAAATGTTCGGTCTTTTGCAAGCCAGCTGCTATTTTCATTTCTTTATACAAAAGGTTGGTTACCCCCCCTCTATGGGGGGAATCAGTTCGATACGGTCCCCTTCCTGCACCTGTTCATCCCAGTCCATAAATTCCCCGTTGCGCACAAGAAAGCAAACCTCCTGATCAGGGATGCCCAGAGAACGGATGATGCTCTTGATGCCAGGACTGTCTGTTTTCAGCTTTACCCACTGTTTATCATCCCCAGCATATTCCCCTTGCTGCAGATAATGTTCCAAATGACCATAGGCTCTCAGATAAATATGCATCCCGATCCCTTCTTTGCAAATGACTTTGTTAATGTTTATTTGTTGATGTTAGTGGTTGATGTAATAAAAATGCACTCTGTCATCGGGTGGTAAATACATCAGCTCTGCTCAATAGAGGTGACTTCCCTGGCAGCGCTATCCCGGGCCCATAAAATGCCCAGCTCGGCCAGTTTGCCGTCCGTAGGGACACCTTGTTCATCCCAGCCCATCATCTGGTAATAATAACGGATAGCCTGCCGGAAGTCCTCTTCCGAGGGGGCTTTGCCTTTAATATACCCTTCCTTAAACGGCTTGAAAAACCGCTTGGGCAGACGGTCATCCTCCGCTGTAAAACCTTCCCGCAAGTTAAACAGGCGCGTCAGTGTGGCGGCCCGTTCGCCCACTTTCATTAATTCCCACACATTGGTGTCCCAGCCCGTGACGCCATTGGTCAACTCCACGAGATGATCAATGGTCCAGGGTAAAAACTGGCACACCACTGCGCTGTTCATATAGTGACGCCAATTGGTAAAATATACAAGCATGCGAATCTTCTCCGGGCCGATATCGTCTGCTGGAACTGGCTTAAAGGCGCCTAACGGTTTGAAAAAGTCCACGTTTTTGGCTGTTCCCGTATCGTGCAGATTGTGGCAATGATCGGCTCCCGTGGGCGAGATGGCGTAGCCGACACCCATCCCCTGCTTCAAGCGGGGTTCATGCATGGGTAACTCCAACCCCTTGATATTTAGAGCAAACTCCTCTGCCCCGCCGCCAATTTTTTCAGCAAAACGCATGCTGCCCTCAGCTAAGAGATCGCCGATACCTTCCCTCCGGCATATTTTTTCGATCAGGGTCAACAGGGCCTCGGCATTGCCCCAGGTCAGCTCAATCCCATCTGTATCCTCTTTGGTGATGATGCCTTTCTCATAGGCTTCCATGGCACAGGCAATGGTGACCCCCAAGGAAATGACATCTACTCCGTAAGCATTACACCGCTCTGTCGCTTTCATCAGGGCCGCCAAATCGCTGATGCCCAGATTAGAGCCGATTGCACTTAAATGTTCATACTCGGCTCCGCCGAAACGGCCGTCCACCTGATGTTCTTCCGACTCCACCACCCGTTTGCAGCGAATGGGACAGGCATTACAGGTGTCGTCTTTCACATTAAATTGGCTGTGCATTGCTTCACCAGAAATTTGTTCAGCATATTCAAAGAAAGGATCCCTGAAATTGCGGGTAGGCAAGCCGCTAATCCGGTTTAAGGGTTGTACTATCCCTGAAGTGCCCATCTTGTGAAAACCCTTGGTCAACTCGGCATGGTTCTTGCCCATCCAGGCGGCCAGCTCTTTCACTCTCTGGGGATTGCTCATCTTGGGCATTTGCTTGCCCTTGACCACAATGGCTTTCAGCTTTTTGGAGCCCATCACAGCCCCCATTCCGGTCCGTCCCACCATGCGGTTAATGTCATTGACCACTGTGGCATAGCGGACCAGGTTTTCCCCGGCAATACCGCATTGGCATACTTTCGCTCCCCGGCCATGTTTTGCTTTTAAGTATTCATCGACATAGGCCGTATCTTTGCCCCAAATGTCGCTGGCATCATGAATAGCGACCTGACCATCCTCAATGGCAATATAGACAGGTTTCTCTGCCTGCCCTTCCACAATGACGGCATCATACCCGGCACGCTTTAAGAATGATCCCCAAAACCCGCCTGCTTCACCGTCACCATACGCCCCTGTCAAAGGGGACTTGGCCCCCACACTGTTGCGTCCCGCCCCGCCAAATGGTTCACCGGTAAGCGGTCCGGCTGCAAAAATCAGCTTGTTGTCCGGTCCCAATGGATCAATCCCAGGCTTCAACTCCTTGTACAAATAATAGGCAATCAACCCCCGCCCGCCATGATACATCCGGTACCAGGCTTCATCCGGCCGGTCGATGGCATGGGTCCCCTGCGTTAAATTGACTCGCAAAATTTTACCGTTAATCCCTAAGCTCATGCCTTGCCCTCCCTTTTCACACTGTCTGTACTATGTATTCGCGTACCAGCAATGACTTTCCTGCTTTTTTCGCCTGACTAAATTTTTTTAAAGTTGATTTTTACCAGGATTATGCTAGAATAAACAACGGCTTGAAAAAAACGAACTTTAAAAGCGCATTCATTTTTAATTGTTCGTCTTTCATTCCGGATGTGAGGTGATTGCCCATGTACGATGTCATTATTGTTGGGGCCGGACCGGCCGGGATCTTTGCCGCCTATGAGCTGACCTTGAAAGCGCCAGGAGCCAAGGTGCTGCTCATCGATAAAGGGCTGGATATTTACGCCCGGCGCTGTCCGATTCTGGAGCGGAAAATTAAGAAATGCCCGCCGCCCACAGCGAAAAAAGAATATGCTGGCTGTTTGCCTGCCTGCTCCATTACCAATGGTTTTGGAGGTGCAGGCGCTTATTCGGATGGAAAGTTTAACATTACCACAGAATTCGGCGGTTGGCTAACCGATTATTTGGATAAAAGTACCGTGTATGACTTGATTAAATATGTGGATGACATTAACCTTAGACACGGCGCCACGACCTCCATTACCGATCCAAGCAGTGAGGCCGTCAAACAGATTGAGAAAAAAGGACTGGCAGCAGGTCTAAAATTGTTGCGGGCCAATGTCCGCCACTTGGGAACAGAACAAAACCTGCAAATTTTGCAAAGTATTTTTGAGTATTTAAACGATAAAATTGAGATGCGTTTCAAAACAGAAGTGGCCGACCTCTTGACGGAAGAGAAAAGCGGCAAGCTTAAAGCAACGGGCGTCATCCTGAAAAAGAATGGCGAAGAAATCAGGGGTAGATATGTGCTGATCGCCCCGGGCCGGGATGGGGCTGTCTGGCTGGCTGAACTGCTCAGAAAACGGAAGATCAAAATGAAAAACAATCAGGTGGATATCGGTGTGCGGGTGGAGACCTTAGATACCATTATGGAAGAGGTGAACACCCACCTGTACGAAGGAAAGTTTATTTTTAACAGTTCGGTCGGCACGAGGGTCAGAACCTTTTGCAGCAACCCTTCCGGGCACGTGGTGGTGGAAAACCACAGCGGAGTCATGCTGGCCAATGGTCACAGTTATAAAGATGAGGCGCTGGGATCGGAAAATACCAACTTCGCCCTGCTGGTCTCCC
Organism: Caldalkalibacillus thermarum; assembly: GCF_014644735.1. Taxonomy (NCBI): domain Bacteria; kingdom Bacillati; phylum Bacillota; class Bacilli; order Caryophanales; family Bacillaceae; genus Caldalkalibacillus; species Caldalkalibacillus thermarum. The sequence continues at coordinate 25,531 of NZ_BMKZ01000006.1, forward strand.
ATGAATTTTCCGACCCGTTTGACAGGCCCAATGAATACGCCCGCCGGATCGGCATGCTAGCCAACGAACTTTCCGGCGGTTCCATCCTGGTGCAACGCTTTGGGGATATTATCAAGGGACGCCGCTCCACTGAAAAAAGGATCAAAGAAGGTTTCGTGGAGCCTACCCTGAAAGAAGCTGTGCCCGGTGACCTGACCAAGGTGCTGCCGTATGCCACCATGAAAAGCATTATTGAAATGATTGAAGCCTTAAACCACATCACTCCCGGACTGGCTACTGAACACACCCTGCTGTACGGTGTTGAAGCCAAATTTTACTCTGCACGTCCCCATCTGACGGAACACCTGGAAGTGGAAGAGATCAGCAACCTGTACGCCGCCGGAGACGGTGCCGGTTTGACCCGGGGGTTGGCCCAAGCATCCGCTTCGGGTGTCTGGATCGCCCGACACATTGTGGAGAAGTTAAATACGGATCCTACTTCAGCGGCGGTTGCTACAAATTAACACTCTTTTTTCCGATCAAAACAGGCCATAATAAGGGGCAGATGGGCTTGGTCATAAATTTGGTCAACCCATCTATTCTAACGGCGAAAGGGAGTGCAGCTCTGGTGGCCAGAAACCGCAGAAACCAGCGCAACAGGAACGAAGAGAACATCAACTTGCGGGACATTGTTCCCGTGGAAGAGTTTGCTGGTGAATACGGAGTTGTTGAAACTGACAACAGACGCAGAAAAAACGAACCAGAAGATTACAACCTGAACGAATACTGCTAACTTCGCCGTTATCATTAAGGGGGCGGCCTTATACCAGGCCGCCCTTTGTTTGTCATTATAAATAGTAATACTTACGATTTACATAATATAAGTTATCTGGTGTCATGTCAATATTTTTATTAGCTTGCAACAGGAAACTTACTTACTGCCCAGTAAAAATTTGATCAAACCCAATAATTCCGGTTTCCCCCGTATATCTCCCGCCTGTCTTGAATAAACTGCAAATAAAGATTGAACTAGCCAACGTGAGGAGGGGGAGTATGAACAAGCAGATGATTCATACCATCATGAAATTTATTCGCAAGGAGATCAGTGAAAAACAATTGCGTCAAGCTCTGCTCAAACGCTCTCATCATCAATAAGTTTGCGCTGGAAATAACTTAAGTTACACCGCACATCCTTTGACATGACGAAAATACGTACTCATGCTAAACTATTTAGTGAAGCGAAAAAATGAGACTAAAAAACACCACTACTATCGGCAGAAGGATGTGAGCGGATGAGCAAGCTGTTTAGCCCTTACACCATCAAAGATGTCACCTTTAAAAACCGTATCGTTATGTCCCCGATGTGCATGTACTCCTGTATGGATGAAGACGGGAAAGTGACCGACTGGCACCGCGTCCATTACACCAGCCGGGCGGTTGGACAAGTCGGCCTGATTATTGTGGAGGCGACGGCTGTCACCCCCCAAGGCCGCATCTCTGTCCATGATTTGGGCATCTGGAGTGACGAACATATTGAGGGTTTAGCCGAATTAGTCCGCTTGAGCCACCAGCACGGTGCTAAAATAGGGATCCAATTGGCTCACGCAGGCCGAAAAGCCACCGTTGATGGACCCATTATCGCTCCTTCAGCCATTCCGTTTAATGAAAACATGAAAACACCGGCAGCTATGACGGCGGAACAGATTGAGGAGACCATCGCCGCTTTCCGGGAAGGGGCCCGGCGGGCAAAGGCAGCTGGTTTTGACGTGGTAGAAATTCACGCTGCCCATGGCTATCTCATTAATCAATTTTTGTCCCCGTTATCTAACCATCGTCATGATACATACGGTGGGGACCGTGACCGGCGCTACCGGTTTTTGCAGGAGGTGATTGAGGCGGTCAAAGAGGAGTGGGATGGACCTCTGTTTGTGCGTATTTCAGCGAGTGATTACCACCCTGAAGGATTAACCGTTGATGATTACGTTTATTATGCCCAAAAAATGAAAGCCCAAGGTGTGGATCTCATTGACTGCAGTTCCGGAGGTGTTGTGCCGGCAAAAATCAATGTTTATCCGGGGTATCAGGTGCCTTTTGCAGAGAAAATCAGGGCAGAAGCCAATATTGCCACCGGCGCAGTCGGCTTGATTACCAGCGGATGGCAAGCAGAGGAAATTTTACAGAATGAGCGGGCCGATCTTGTCTTTCTGGCCCGGGAATTGTTGCGCGATCCCTATTGGCCGAGACGGGCGGCGCAAGAGTTAAATATGCAGATTGAAGGTCCCCGCCAGTACGAGCGGGCCTGGTAAAAGATGATTCCTCCGGTGACAACAGTTGTGGCCCATTTTTGCCGAAACTCTCAAGCCATACTTTTCACCATTCCGGGTACGTTATAGATGGGCAATGTTTGAAGGGAGGAATCATCATGCCATATGGTGCCCAATTGGTGCAAATCCTCAACCGTCACATCGGCCAAGCCATTCAACATTACAATCATCTGGTGGAATACACACACGATTACGCCCAGGTTCCTGCAGCCATACACAACCGGCAGCAGGTGCAGCCTGGACAAATGCTATATGAACGAAAAAGGCTGGTACCAAGTACCCACCCTTGACAATCACACGGCCAAAACGATGCTGCACAGTTACCAGCCTGTCGGGCAGCCTCAGCCTCAAATGTAATCATTCCCCATCCCCCAACAGTTGTTGTTGGGGGATTTTCACGTCATAAGCCCAGAACCACGTGTGGCCCTGGGCTTTACTCACTCCACACCCTTAATTTTCTCCTTCATAAGCTGCTTCATAAATTTCAGTAATCTCCCGTACTGTTAGCCAGCGAGGATTGTTATTTAAGAGCCGATCTATCTTACTTGCTTCCTCAGCTAAGGCAGGAATATCTTCGCGCTTAACCCCCACCTCACGGATTGAAGCTGGAATTCCCACATCCTGGGCCAGTTTACTCATGGCTTGTACAGCTCGATCTGCCGCTTCACGCAAACTTAATCCCTCAACCTGTTCACCCATCGCCTGGGCAATTTCGACAAATTTTTGTAGATCAGCAACGACATTGTACTTCATTACATAGGGTAATAACATAGAGTTGGCTACCCCGTGGGGCACCTTAAACTTGCCACCCAGCGGATAGGCCAGGGCATGGACAGCTCCCACACCTGCATTACCTAAGGAAATACCTGCTAACAAACTACCCATAGCCATTTCTTCCCGCGCTTTTAAATTAGATCCTTGAAAAACAGCTTTGCGCAGTGATTGTGAAATAAGTTTAATGGCCTTGAGCGCGATGCCATCTGTTAAGGGATTAGCCCGCACCGCTGTATAGGACTCCACAGCATGCACCAAAGCATCCATCCCTGTTGCTGCTGTTACAGCAGGGGGAACAGTTAAGGTTAAGGCAGGATCCACGATTGCCACATCAGGCAACAAGTAAGTGCTCACAATACCTTTTTTAACCTGATCACGGGTATCAGTAAAAATGGCATTATAAGTGACCTCAGAACCAGTGCCCGCCGTCGTCGGAATCAAGATAAACGGAACACCCTTTTTTTCTACTTTCTCGATGCCGACCATGTCACGGACATTTTGCTCATTGGTCAACATCACTGACAAAACTTTTGTGACATCCAGGGCGCTGCCTCCCCCGACACCAATTAATACATCAAAGCCGCCTGTTTTAATTTTGGCTACTATCTGTTCCAAAATCTCAAATGGAGGCTCCGCAACCACATCGTCAATGATATCCACAAGGAGTTGTTCCTCTTGAAGAGGACTGATCACTTGATCAAGAATACCTGTCTTGCGGATCACTTTATCAGTGACCACCAATACTTTATGAGCACCCAGTTTTTTGGCTTCACGGCCGACAGTGTTGACAGAACCTACCCCCATGATCAATTCGTTCGGTGTTCTAAAGTAAGCTAAATTCATGCGTATCACCTCTGTTACTATAATTGTGGCAGTTGGCGTGTTATGAACCAAGTTTAATCCCTATAAATTTCAGGTCTGTCATATCTTCAACAGCATATTTAACTCCTTCTTTTCCCACACCACTTTGTTTCACACCACCATAAGGGTAGTTGTCTTGCCGGTAAGTAGAGATCTCATTGATCCATACCCCACCGGTCTCTAAAGCATCTGCCAATCGAAGGGCACGATCAATATTCTGAGTAAACACACCCGCTTGCAAGCCGAAATTCGAGTTGTTGGCCATTTGAATCACTTCTTGCTCTGTTGTAAAGGGGATGATGGAAACAACAGGGGCAAATACTTCCTGGCAAACCACCTTCATCTCTGGCTTCACGTTGACTAACACAGTCGGGGCCATGACGGAACCATTCCTTGTCCCCCCTGTCAATACCTTGGCTCCCCCTTCCAGTGCTTCTTTCACCCACTCTTCAGCTCGTTTTGCCGCTTCCTCAGTGATCATAGGTCCAATATCAGTTGACTCTTGCAACGGATCGCCCACCTGCAATTCATTCACCTGGCGGACAAACCGTTCCACAAACGCATCATAAACCGTTTTTTGAACATAGATGCGCTGCACTGATATACACACTTGGCCAGAGAAAGCAAAAGCCCCTTTAACTAGACTTTTAACAGCTATATCCAGCTCAGCATCATCAAAAATTATGTTAGGGGAGTTAGAACCCAATTCCAGGGTAACCTTCTTTAATCCAGCCATCTGTTTAATTTTCAAGCCAACCTGCGGACTGCCAGTAAAGGTCACTTTGGAAATGCGTTCATCTTGTACCAAAGGTTCGCCGATGTCGGGGCCAAAACCCAAAACAACATTAAGTGCACCCGTGGGCAATCCTGCTTCTTCAAACACCTTGGCTAATTGTATTGCAGAAAACGGCGTTTTTTCCGCTGGTTTTAAAACCACAGTATTGCCAGCAGCTATAGCAGGACCCAATTTGTGTAAAGCCAGGTTCAGCGGGAAGTTAAATGGTGTAATCGCCCCAACTACACCCAGGGGCACCCGCTTAACTAAGCCTAATCGGTTTTCCCCACCTACAGCTGCATCCATGGGTACCAGTTCACCTGCCAACTTTTTCGCTTCATCGGCAGAGAAACGTAAAACCTGCACACCCCGCTTCACTTCGGCCCGGCCATCGCGTATTGGTTTGCCTGCCTCTAAAGCAAGGATGGTAGCAAACTCCTCCGTACGCTCTTCCAAAATATCAGCGGCTCGGCGTAATATGGCTGCTCTTTGATAAGCCGGAATTTTTTTCATGGTTGTGTGGAACACTTTCAGGGCAGTCACGATCGCCCGGTCCAAATCCTCACTCGTGGCTAGATGAATGCGGCCAATCACCTCTTTGTTAAAGGGATTGTGAACTTCTAAAGTGTCGCGTCCTTTCCCCTTATATTCCTGACCAGCAATAATGGAACCTGCTTCAAAACCTGTATGACTCACTTGCAATCCCTCCTATTTGTAGAAAGAATGAACAACGGAATAAACTATCGGAATAATTGAGGCAACCATAAGACGATTTCGGGGAAGAATGCAATAATTAACAAAGCAATAAACAAAGACAAAACAAAGGGCAACACAGCTTTGCTTGCCTTCTCCATCGTTGTGCCCATGATAGGAACCATCACAAAGAGATTAACACCAACTGGTGGTGTCGCCATACCTATGGCAATAGCCACAACCATCACAATGGCAAAATGAACAGGGTCCATCCCCATCTCTGCTGCAACCGGTGCCAATACGGGGCCAAGGAGCATGACGATGGCTGCACCTTCCAAAAACATTCCCACAAAAATGAGGATGAAAATGATAAGTAACAAGATAATCACATGATTATCTGTTAGTCCTAACAGTGCATCGGCCACTGCCTGTGGAATAGCAAAATAGGTCATCACCCACCCGAAAGGAGCAGACATGGCCACTACCAGTAGAATAACCGCTGAGGTAATGCCACTGCGCACAAAGCTTTCAAAGATATCATTCAATGTTAAACTGCGATAAATCAACCCGCCAACTAAAAAAGCATAAGCTGCCGCGACGGCACCACCTTCTGTAGGTGTAAACACCCCTCCGCGAATCCCAAGCACAATAATGATGGGCATGACAAATGCTAAGGATGCAGCCACCGTAACGTCCAGCAACCCTTTCCATGAAAAGGGGACTGAAGATGTAGGATATCGGTTCTTTATGGCCATCAGATAAGCAACCAGCATCAGCAAGCAAGCAATGATGAGACCAGGTACAATGCCGGCCATAAACAGGGCCCCGATAGAGACGTTCATCTGTGCACCATATAAAATCATAATGATGCTGGGCGGAATAACCGGTGCCATGACCCCCACACTGGCGATCAGCGCAGCGATAAAATCTTTACCGTAGCCTTGCTTCTCCATCGCAGGTCCTAAAGTTTTGCCCAAGGCGGCCGTTTCCGCTACGGCAGAGCCCGACAAACCGGCAAAACCCGCCCCGGAAACAACCGTCACCTGCGCCAATCCCCCTCGCACCCGGCCCATGAAAAATTTAGCGAAGTTGATCAGTCGATCTGTAATCCCTGACCGATTCATCAGCTCTCCCGCCAAGATAAAGAACGGAATGGCCATGAGAGGAAATGATTCAGTGGGATAATACAACGTCTGGGCAAACACATCAAAAGGGAGCGTGCCCGTGACAAAAATAAATATAATGACTGCAATCCCCAGACTAAAGGAGATCGGAATACCAATGAACAGCGCAATTAAGAAAGGAATCAGCAGCCACCAGATCATGTGCGTCTTACCTCCCGCAAATCACGGACAATAAAATGAACCAGATGGAGCACCATGATGCTTCCGCCAACCAAAATGCTCAGCCGAGGCCAAAACAGGGATAGGCCCAAGGCATTGGAAAAATAGTTGGCGCTATTGACAGCCAGGTTGTAACCCAAATAAACCAATAAGATGACAAACAAGAGCATAATGATTTTGGTGATGAGGCGCACCAGAAACTGCCCTCGCTGTGGCAAACGTTCAACAAACATATTAATGCTGATATGTTCCATTTGTTTAACAGCGATAGCTGAGCCAATAAAGGTCATCCAAGCCATTAAAAAGGTGGTCAGCTCCTCAGGCCAGCTTAATCCCGTGTTAAACAGATAACGGAGGGCCACCTGTAAAATAATGGATGCAAACATGGTTGCTACAATGATCCCCAGTACATATTTAGAGACTACATTGATAAGATCACTGCATTTCCCTAAAATGTGATCCAGTTTGGCTAACATCAACACATCCTCCTTAAACAGGGCGGTTAAGCGAGAGGCTTAAGCCTGTCCAGCTAACCGCCTGCAGATCAATCCATCAGCGCTGGGCTTCTTGGATTCTCTCAATCAGATCTTCAGGAATTCGATCAGTAAACAGATCCCAAATGGAGACTGAAATCTCACGCCATTGGGCCAATTCCTCCTCTGTAGGGGTGTAGAATTGTACCCCTTCATCAATCATCTGCTGTTTCATCTCATCAGCCATTTTGGGCGCAATTTCAAAATTGTAATCTTGTGCCACTTGGGCAGCTTCCAAGACAGCTTGCTGCTGGGCTTCTGACAGCTTGTCAAAACTGTCTTTATTCATGAAGGCCATATGCATCGCGTGAATACCGCCTGTTTCAGTGACATAGCGAATTACCTCATGCAGATTGGCAGTTACGACCCAGTGAAATTGTTGCGCCAAACCGTCGACTACACCTTGTTCAAGGGCAGAATATACCTCAACCCAAGTAATCGGTGTAGCTACAGCACCCAATGCTTCCACATAGGCCATTTCTATTGGGCTTTCAGCTGTACGGAAGCGCAGTCCTCTTAAATCTTCAGGCACACGCACTTCCCTCTTTGAGTTCATGACATCTCGCTGAGTACCAGGATCAAGGAAAAAGAGCAGCTTCAAATCTAACTCCTCTTCTGCCTTTTCCTTAAACTCTTGCCCAACATCTCCGTTTAGCACCTTGTGAGTAGCATACACATCCTCAAATATATACGGCAGATCAAACACCAGGAACAAATCTGTAAACGGGGCCATATTGTTCGTTGCCGCAGAGGCAATATCTAAAGTGCCGTTTTGTAACATCTCTATCCCTTGGGTATCACCAGCTAAAGTGGCACTATGGTGAATTTTGACTGTGACACTTCCTTCGGTACGCTCTTCCAGCTCTTCTTTAAATTTTTCATAAGTGAGATAGATGGGAGTGCCAGGTAAAGCTGTATGGGATAAAACGAGTTCAACTGCCTGCTCTGTTCCGGCCTCCTCCGCGGCTTGACCGCCATCATCAGCCGTTTGATTACCGCAACCTGCCAGTACCAACATAAACAGTGCACTAGCAATGACAAACCATTTGCTGCGCTTAATCATAACTAATCTTCCCCCTAATTGTTTTTTCTTTATTTTTGATGAAAACTCCCAAGATTGTATACGTATACATTTTTAAATATTAAAACTTCTATAAATTTCCATAATTATAGAATCTAAATATTATTCTTGCAGGATCACCCCCTAAACAAAATGTATGCGGATTCATAATAAGCTATAAAAAGAGATACAGGCATAAATAGAGTGTATCTAGTGATTCAGTTTTGCGGTGGTATTACGAATCACCAAGTGAGGTTTAAGCTGAATCTGTTTATAAGCTGAAGTATTATTTTCTTCCTCAATTAAATTAACTAACAGATTAACCCCCAATTCCCCCATCTGTTCAATGTTATGCGCCACACTAGTCAATTGTATGGCTTGATGGCCAGCCAAGGCAATATCATCAAAACCGATGACACTGATATCGTCGGGAATACGTAGATTCATACTTAACAGTATATCCATGGCTATAAGCGCTATGTGATCTGTGCCGCACAAAAGCGCAGTGGGCGGATTGGCAAGATACACTAGTTCAGTTACAGCAGATTTGATGTCCTGTGCGGTTAAATTCACTTCTTGTAAATATGCAGGATTAAACTTGATGCCGTTTTCCTCTAAAACTTGTAGTGCCCCTTCTTTGCGTTCAAGAAAAGTAGAAATATTAGCAGGTCCCAGCACCATCCCAATCCGTTGGTGCCCAAGCTGAACCAGATGTTCCATAGCCAAACGTCCGGCAGTATGGTTGTCCAACACCACGTAATGGCCCTCTTTTTGGTGCTTGCGGTTAATCATAATAAACGGGATTCCGGATTGTTCCAACGTATCATAAATGGGGTGTTGTAGATTGATAGAAGAAATAATGATTCCTTCGACATGATGGCTTAATACCTCATCAATAATCTCATCCATGCCATGGGATTGTTCAAAATAGACCAGTGTGTTGTAGCCTTTAACGGTCGCCGTGTTAATGATAGCAGTCGCCACCTCAGAATAGAAAGGATTTTCCAATCCCCCGGATATCAAGGCCAGTGTTTTTGTTCGATTCAAGACCAAACTGCGGGCGATCATATTGGGACGGTAACCCAGTTCCTTCATGGCCCGCTCCACTTTTTCGCGGGTCTCCTTGCGCACATGGGGCGAGCCATTAATGACCCGGGAGACCGTAGCCTGGGAAACCCCGGCTAGTTTTGCTACCAATTTAGATGAGACCATGATCTGTCCTCTTTCTAGCGTCAGTCGAAGTGCTTGGTTAATTTTTTGTATACGTATTCAAAAGTTTTATCTAAATTATAACATGGGCCATTGTATTTGTGAATATCTTTTGACAAAATAGCAAAATATTATTGACTGTAATAGTTCCCAAACTTATGCCCCAACTGAACTATTAACTGTGGCTTATACATCGGTAGAAGATCCGCGCGGCTTTCATATAGTACCACCTCTTTAACCTGCCAAGTGATTTTATCGCTGTTCAGCTGAACACCCTGGTTAAGGGAGCGAATATCAAATGTTTGCTTTCCCCTGTATGTTCGGGCCAGGGTCACATGGGGGCGGTAGGGCCTGTTGTCAGCAGGATAACCCAGCTTGGCCATTTCCTCTTCGACCTTGTGTTGCAAGTTATTGAGCACGTCAAGCTCTCCCTGAACACCAATCCACAGAATGCGCGGACGGCTTGGATCACCAAAGACACCCAGATTTTCCAGGGACAATTTAAAGGGAGAAAAGCATGAGGCAATCTCAGCAAGGGAGCGGTTCAGCCGCGGTAGACGTGTCAGGGTCGTGTCGCCCAAAAACTTGAGCGTGAGATGATAATCCTCAACATGCACCCATTTTTTAAATGGCCATTGTCTTTTGCACTGACTGGCCCTTTCCTTAAGATGTTGGCGCACTGCATAAGGGAGGGGCAGAGCGATAAAGAGGCGTTTGGTATCCCTTGTTTCTGTTTTAAATGAATATTTATTTGTCTTCATGAGGAGGCTCCTCCTTTTTTACCCTTGTTATGCTCATCATCCATCTGCATGCCTATCTCTCCTCACCGTTCATCTCCCTTTTTATCATCATAACAAATCAACGTAAAAATCCCCATATCTTTCCTTTAAGGCTATCTTTTTTGCTAAAAGAATGGTATACTTAGAACGATAGTGTCAGAATTTTTATGATTCATCTTGATTGGAGGAGATCATATGCCCTTAGAAGGAAGAGCGTTGTTATTTGTTGGACCCGACGGATCAGGACGATTTACTTTGGCTAATGCAATCGGTGTCACGCTGCATATACCAATGGTCACCTCCTATACCACCCGCCCTAAACTTCCCCGTGAAACAGATGGCAAAGAATACAACTTTGTAACTGAAGATACGTTCAAAGAGATGCAAGGGGCTGGTGAGTTTATTGAAGTGGTTCAAATGGACGGCTTCTACTACGGAATCCGCAAACAAGATTGCCAAGATCTATTAGAAAAAGCGGGCAGTTTAATTGCTATTTTAAGCCCAGAGGGATGTGAAATTTTCAAAAGGGAATTTACCAAAACCTTAACCATTTTTGTTTATGCCGACCGGGACACTGTCATTCAACGGCAAATTGAGCGGGGGGATGATCCCGAAACGATTAAGCGTCACTTAAGCCACTATGAAGAAATTATGGCCTATAAAGATAAGTGTGACATCTCCATCCCCAACTACGACCTGGCCAGTACCGCACAGGAGCTGACCAAGAGAATCGAGGAATTTTTGGGTATTGAGCACCATCCAGACAGTAAGTATTAGACCTTCTTCACCACCCGCTGGAAAATAACGTCACTTTTTTGCCTCTACTAAAAAATGATGACAGGAGAGTGGTTGACAACCATTCTCCTTTTGCATGTAGACCCGTCAAGGAGTTGAGAACCAAGAGATGTCTCTCCACCCCACCTCACCTCAGGAACGCCTGGAAGTATTGGATCAGATACGCGGATTCGCCCTGTTAGGGATTTTATTGGCCAACATGGCTTTTTTCGCTTCGCCGGTGGTTTATATTCAAATGGCAGGAATAGATGAGTGGGAAAGTCTGGGGGATAAATTGGCGCTGTGGGGCATTCAGTTTTTTGCTGAAGCCAAATTTTTTACCATGTTTTCTTTCTTATTTGGTTTAGGCTTTGTCCTGTTTATGGAGAGAGCAGAGGCCAAAGGTTATTCGGTTTTGCCCCTGTTTACCCGCAGATTGGTGGTGCTCTTCATAATTGGCATGATCCATGCCTTTTTCATTTGGGCCGGCGATATTCTCATGCTTTATTCGGTTCTTAGTTTTATCCTTCTGTTTTTCCGTCGCTCTTCTCCCAAAACCCTTCTGGCTTGGGCCGTGGGTTTGTGGGCAGTGCCCGTGGTTGTGGTGACCTTGCTCTTGGCTCCAGGTTTTGGCGGTGAATTTAGTGACCCCCAGTGGGAGCAATCGGCTTACCACTATATTGAGCGCTCCATTGCTGCTTACGGGAGCGGAACCTTTCTGGAAATTACGGCCCAGCGTATGTTTGATTATCTGTTTATGGCCATCAACTCCATTTTCGTTGCTCCCCTTGTTTTGGCCATGTTTTTAACAGGCCTTTATGTGGGCAAACGGCGGTTCTACCAACAGCTGCATCAACATGAAACACTGTTCCGGCGCATCCGCCTGTTAAGTCTGTGTATTGGTGTACCTGCTGCCCTGTTGCAGGTCTACAGTCACCAACAGATGCTACACACCGGGTTAACCCTCTATCAATGGCTCCATTTTGTCAGTGTGTGTGTGGCCGGACCTGGATTGTGTTTCTTCTACATCACCTCGCTGCTACAGCTCTGTCGCCGCCAAAGATGGCAACGGCGTCTGGCTTACCTGGCTCCCGTGGGCCGCATGGCGCTCACCAATTACTTGCTGCAGTCTATCATCTGTACGCTCCTGTTTTATAACTATGGGTTGGGCCTGTATAATCAGGTGGCCCCTGTCTGGTGGGTGATCATCGCCGCCGTCCTCTATCCGTTGCAAGTATGCTTTAGCCGCATATGGTTAGGCCATTTCCGTTATGGCCCGGCAGAGTGGTTGTGGCGCTCCCTTACATACTGGTCATGGCAACCGCTGAAAAAGTAAAGACATCTTCATTTGGCAAGAAGGAGATCTGTACTGCAGGTCTCCTTTTTGCTGGCCAGAAGCACTTTTTTACAAAAAATCTGTTATATATCAAAAATTAATATTGAACTTTTGTGTTATAACACATATAATAAAAACAACAACAAATTTAACACCTTGGGAGGGAGAGGAGAGAAACCATGATCAAGTTTGAGCGCTACAATTCGGCAAAAATATGTCCCCATTGCCACAAAGAGTTTCATGAGCTATACGATTCCTATACGGATACCTGTCCTGAATGTCAGGTTGAACAAAGAGGGGTATTGGTTCAAACTGAAGGCGGATGGGTATGGCAATCCTAACAGCAATTCGCAGCGCTTAATGTTGGTTAACCATGGAATGATGTGTATCACCTCAATTGTTTACTCATACCTTCACCTTTTGAGATTAGGCCTGGGACAAGGCCTCTTTTTTTTTGTTTTAATTATTTTGTTTCATCTTAAAGGGCACTTATTCTCATGCCGATTCTCCGTGTGAAGAAGTATATAAAAGCTGTTGCTGCCGCTAAAATCATGAGCTGAACAGAGATCAGAGAGCCGGACACAAGAATCGGCATAAACATGACGAGTGCCTGCATCCCCAGCACGACCCGGCACATCCACACGAAGCTGTCCCTTTGCTCTCTGTGGGAAAGGGGAAACAGCTGGTGCCAAAACTGCTGTTGATGATGTGTCCATACCGCCTGCAACTGAGTCGCTGCTACAAACAGAAACAAAAGATAAACGAGCCCCTTCACCCATACTTCGTTCAGCACATAAATCATCACTGTCCCGATGAGAGTCAAACGGACATAAATCCCCAAATAATCTTGGGCACGGATAAACGTCTTGAGATATAAGTAGCGATAGACAGAAGTCCTGTTAAAGGGCAGTAAGGCCGTCACATAGCTGAGCCAGGGCCGTTTGCGGACACGAGTTCCCATGTGCGGCACATCCACAAAAGCCTGACAGAAAGCATAAAACCGGCTGAGCTGTTTCCGTTCCAGCTCCAACAGACGCATCCAGCGGTAACCATGGGAACGGACCACTTTCCGCTCATATAAGAAAAAGGCCACTAGCGGCAAGACCAGCATTGGCAACAGCCAAGCAGGCCCCTGGTAAAACCACCATAACAGGAAAATAAAGCTGAACAAGATTCTTAATCCCCGGTGAATCTCCACTTTACGTTCGTCCATATGACGCAACATGTTCCAATGGGAAGAAAAATTCCACCCTTTTAAAACCAAGGGGATCAAAAAATAGACCCAGACCGGCTGCTCTGCCGCGGCTACCGTATCCCGCCAAAAGGGGTAAAGCAAGATTGATGTAACGACGACAGCAGCGCTTTGTAACATGAGGTTATAGCGGTATGTGTGCCGGAAATAATCGTCCATCCGGCTCTCCACAGGGGTGAGAAAAATCAGATCGGCCTCATGCAAAAAATGACGCTGGGGAGCCCGAGCAACAAGCCAGCAAAACACAACGGCATAAATGAAGCCCATGGGCATCCAGTCCGGGATCCAAGCTACAATCTGATCATAATAAATCATGCCGATAATTAAGAGCACGACCACAGTAAACAGCAAACCGCTCGAGGCAATCAGCTGCCAATAACGAACCGCTTCGGTCACAAATTCTTGAATCCGATTCCTGGCTAATTGCTCCACATCCAGAAACATGCGCTCGTTCTGGTCAGCACCAGAGGCAGTACTGGTACGTTTTGAAGCTTGAGTGACTGCTTTCTTCATCTTTCATCAACCTCAGTCAGTGTAAGATAAATATCATCCAGGCTGGCTGCAGGCATCCCGCTCATCTGGCGCAATTCCTCAAGGGTGCCCTTGGCACGGATGCGCCCCTCATGGATAATGACAAAACGGTCACAGTAACGTTCAGCGGTGGCTAAAATATGGGTCGACATTAAAATCCCCGCCCCTTTTTCCTTGCAAGCCACCAGCCATTCCAGCAAAGAGCGGATGCCCAGCGGGTCAAGCCCCAGGAGAGGCTCGTCCACAATATACAGTTTGGGTTGTACCAGAAAGGCCATCATAATCATCAACTTTTGTTTCATCCCCTTGGAGAACTGAGCGGGAAATTGATGCTTCTTTTTCTCCATGCGAAACTCTTGCAATAAATGTTCAGCCCGCTTTTCAAAGGTCAACCGGTCCAGGCCATACGCCATCGCCGCCAGTTCCAGATGTTCCCACAAGTTCAGTTCCTCATAATAAACAGGGGATTCAGGGATATAGCTGTACAAAGAGCGGTAACGGTCTGGATCATCCTTGAAGCTACAGCCATCAATCATAATGGAGCCCTCATGAGGCGAGAGAAGTCCCAGGATATGCTTAATGGTGGTGCTTTTTCCGGCACCGTTCAGTCCAATAAGCGAGACAATTTCTCCTGCATTAATGTCAAAACTGATGTCATGTATGACGGGTTTCGTTGCCGTATACCCGCCTGTGACGTGCTCGACTTGCAAAAGAGGACGCATGCTCTACCAACCTTTCCCTTCAGTACTATCCTTATTGTTTCTTATTTTTCCCAGCTTGACAAGTCATCAACTGTAAAGTGAAAAATAAGCCGCAACTCCGTATAGCAACGGAACTGCGGCCGTTGATCATTGTCATGATCTATCATATCATTACTTAACATCCCTTGAGATACTTAACATCCCTTGAGATGAGCACAGGTTAGGAAATCTTGATCTCTTTCAGCAATTGGCTGTAATCGACCGGGCCTTCCTCCAGCAGATGACAGGCAGCCTCATGCTGCGGGCCCAGTTTATGCATCGGCGGCGCCTCCGTTTTACAGCGGTCCATCACAAAGGGACAGCGGGTGTGGAAGCGGCAGCCTTGAGGGGGATCAATCGGTGAGGGCACATCGCCCTTAAGAATGATCCGCTCTTTCTTCCGTCTCGGATCAGCCACCGGAATGGCAGATAACAGCGCCCGGGTATAGGGATGCTGCGGGTTTTCAAAGAGTGATTGCTTATCTCCCATTTCTACGATTTTACCCAGGTACATCACAATAATCCGGTCTGAGATATGACGGACTACACCCATATCATGGGAAATAAACAGATAGGTCAAATTAAATTCACGCTGCAATTTTTTTAACAGATTGAGCACCTGAGCCTGAACGGACACGTCCAAGGCCGAGACAGCTTCATCACAGATCACCAGTTTGGGTTCAACAGACAAGGCGCGGGCAATGCCGATTCGTTGTCTCTGGCCACCGCTAAATTCATGGGGATAACGGTCGGCCTGATCTGCATTTAAGCCTACCATTTCCAGTAACTCAATGACACGCTGGCGCCGCTGGTTGCGCGGGACCACATTTTGAATAGCCAAAGCTTCTTCCAAAATTTGACGCACTGTCTGCCTTGGGTTAAGGGAAGCAAATGGGTCTTGGAAAATGATCTGCAAATCCTTGCGTTTTTTACGCATCTCCGTCTTGCTTAATTTAAGCAAATCTTGTCCTTGAAAAATCACTCTCCCTGCGGTGGGCTCTTCCAAACGGAGGATGGCACGCCCCGTAGTTGATTTGCCGCACCCCGATTCGCCAACGACACTGACCGTTTCACCCTCATTGACGTGGAAGCTGATATCATCCACCGCTTTGACGTAATTAATGGTGCGTCCGAATATACCACCTTTAATCGGGAAATATTGTTTCAGATTCTCCACTTGAAGCAGCGGGGCTTTACTCATTTTGTGGCCACCTCCTTCTGTTCATCCCACTTGTCCGTATAGATCCAGCAGCGAACCTGGTTGCCGTCCTCCATGGTTTGAAGTTCGGGCAGATGATCGAAACACATCGGTTTGGCATGGGGACAGCGGGGTGCAAAACGGCAGCCCTTGGGCATGTTAAACGGACTCGGCACTGAGCCTTTGATGACGGCCAGCTCTTCCTGGTCTTCGTCATGGCGGGGCAGTGACTCTAACAAACCCATAGTGTACGGATGTTTCGGATTTTCAAACAGGGTGTAGACATCCGCATACTCCACCACTTTACCCGCGTACATAACAGCCACTTTATCGCACATCTCGGCCACAACCCCAAGGTCATGGGTAATCATGATAATGGTCGTTCCCAGCTCTTCCTGCAGCTTTTTTATCAGCTCCAGGATTTGCGCCTGAATGGTGACGTCCAGTGCCGTGGTGGGCTCATCCGCGATCAAAAGCTCCGGGCTGCAAGCCAAGGCGATGGCAATCATCACCCGCTGGCGCATCCCCCCGGACAATTCAAAGGGATATTGCCTGGCCCGTTTTTCTGGAGAAGGGATGCCCACCAGCTTCAGCATCTCGACCGCTTTCTCCCAGGCCTCTTTTTTGCTTTTCTTTTCGTGGATACGGATCGTCTCAGCAATCTGGTCTCCCACGGTAAACACAGGATTAAGGGAGGTCATTGGCTCCTGAAAGATCATGGAGATATGCTTTCCACGAATGTGACGGAATTCCTTATCCGATTTCTCCAGCAGATTTTCTCCTTTAAACCAGATTTCTCCACCTACAATTTTACCTGCCGGCTGGGGCAAGAGGCGCATAATGGACAAAGAGGTAATACTCTTACCACATCCCGATTCCCCGACGATCCCCAATGTTTTTCCTTTTTCTATTGAGAAGCTGACCCCGTCGACCGCTTTCACTTCTCCTTCCTCAGTAAAAAAAGAGGTCTTGAGATTTTTCACTTCCAGAATGGGGGTTCCGCTTTTGACGCCCATCCCTGTTCACCGTCCTTCCTAGTTCAATTCCACCCGTTTATTAAGCAGTCGGTAGGATATGTCCACCAGCAGGTTGACCAAAACAAACAACACGGAAGCAACCAGAACTGTACCTTGAACAACTGGAAAGTCCCGGGCATAGATTGCATCTACGATGAGACGCCCCATACCATTAATGGCAAACACGACCTCGGTTAACACTGCTCCTCCCAACAGGGAACCAAACTGCAAGCCAACAACGGTTACGACCGGAATAAGGGCATTGCGCAAAGCGTGTTTATAAATCACAACCGCCTCTTTTACCCCTTTGGCCCGGGCCGTACGAATATAATCCTGGTTGATCACTTCTAGCATACTGGAACGGGTCATACGGGCAATTATAGCCGCACCAGCCGTTCCCAGGGTAATGGCGGGTAAGACCATATGCTGCCATGTCCCCCATCCAGCAACAGGGAACCAGCCCAGATTCACACTAAACCAAAGAATGAGCATAATTCCCAGCCAGAAGTTAGGCATGGATAATCCAAATAAGGCGATGAGCATAACGCTGACATCCCATACTGAATAACGTTTAACAGCTGAGATAATACCAGCAATAAGACCGATAAAAATGCTGAGCAGCGTACCGATAACAGCCAGTTCAACCGTGGTTCTGAACCGTGAGTTAAAAATTTCCTCAGTCACGGGACGACCGGAACGGATGGATTCACCCAAATCCCCCCGAACGGCATTACCTAAATATTTCAGGTATTGAATGTGTAAGGGGTCATTTAAGCCCAAACGCTCCCTCATCTGCTCTACCCGCTCTGGAGAAGCACTTTCCCCGGCAATAATCTGAGCGGGGTCGCCCGGAATGAGATGCATCAAGAGCAAAACCACCAACACAACGCCCATCAAAACCGGAATGGTTTGCAGGATCCTGCGGACAATATAGACTAACATTGTGTACACCTCGTCATCTAGTTTTTCATTCTGGGATCAAGGGCATCTCTCAAGCCATCGCCTAACAAGTTAAAGGCCAGCACACTAACAACTATGGCAATTCCCGGGTACAGGGAGACATGGGGGGCATCCCAAATATAGTTTCTTCCGCCGGCCAGCATGGCTCCCCATTCAGGTGTGGGTGGCTGGGCTCCCAATCCAAGGAAAGACAAACCGCTGGCAATCAAAATGGCTGAGGCAATATACAGAGTCCCTTGAACGATGATCGGCGACATGACATTGGGCAAAATATGTTGAAAAATAATTTTCCCATCCCTTGCTCCCAGCGCACGGATGGCCTCAATGTACTCCATCTTGCGCACGGCCAATGTGGAGCCCCGGACAATACGGGCAAAAGTGGGCACTGCAAAAATGGCCACAGCAATAATGACGTTGATCATATCGGGCCCTAGTGCACTGACAATGGCCAACGCCAAAAGGATGCCTGGAAAAGCCAGCAAAACATCCATGATTCGCATAATCAATGCGTCAATCCAGCCACCATAATATCCGGAAATAATGCCTAGAAGGACACCGAAAAAGGCGCCGATCAGCACAGAAACAAAGCCCACGTACAAGGTAATTTGGGTGCCATAAATAATCCGGCTGTAAATATCCCGGCCCAGGTGATCAGTACCCAGCCAATGCTCTGAGGAAGGTTTGGCCAACTTATTTTGCAAATTTTGAGCCAAAGGGTCATGGGTGGCAAACAATGACGGGAATAAGGCAATAATAACTAAAATGACAATTAATATGCCGCCAGCCATGGCCGCTTTATTTTTGCTCAGCTTTTTGTAGAAGAGTTTCCAGTTTTTAAAGGGAGTTTGTCCAACTTTAGGGGGAGAAGTAGGGCCTGGGGCTGCTGTGCTGTTTGTCTGACTGGCATCTGGTTGAGTCATGTGTGTTCACCCTTTCTTCATCACATTTGACGCTCGAAATCCTAGTATACATGATAAAAACACATGATAAAAAGGGTTGCACTTGGACAAGATACAACCCTTTTTATCTCTACAATAGTGGGTTTACACCTGTGTGCTATCCACTTGTCTAACCATTATTCTTCAATAGATACTTCTCTCAGATGCATAATGCCATCAGGAGAATAC
This sequence comes from Caldalkalibacillus thermarum, assembly GCF_014644735.1. Taxonomy (NCBI): domain Bacteria; kingdom Bacillati; phylum Bacillota; class Bacilli; order Caryophanales; family Bacillaceae; genus Caldalkalibacillus; species Caldalkalibacillus thermarum. The sequence continues at coordinate 44,795 of NZ_BMKZ01000006.1, forward strand.
CAGAAGCCGTTCACCTTGGGTGATAAGCCGATCAGATATTCTGGATGATAGAGGTAGATCATCGGGGCTTCATCAACCAGGTACTCCTGAATTTGTTTATACAGCTCTAAGCGGGTAGCCTCATCCGTTTCCTGGCGGGCTTGATCAAGCATCGCATCTACTTCTTCATTGGTATAGAAGGATCGGTTACCAGGATCCCCGTGGTTGTTGCTGTGGAACAAGGCATAGGTGCCGTAGTCAGCATCAGCTGTTACAGTGACCCAGCCAAGGATAAACATGTCATGTTCACCGTTAGCCGTTTTTTCCAGGTAAGCGCCCCATTCCAGCACCTCAATGTCCACTTCAATGCCAACTTCTTTCAATTGGGCTTGAACAACTTCAGCGATGTCTACCCTGATTTGGTTATCGTTGGTCCAAATCGTGGTTTTAAATCCGTCTGGATAGCCAGCTTCAGCCAACAGCTCTTTTGCTTTTTCAGGGTTATACTCAAGCTGCTCTAACCCTTCATGATAGCCGAAGACAGTGGGAGCCAACGGGCCAGCAGCAGGAATACCAATACCATTAACGACGCCTTCGATGATTTCTTCTTTGTTAATGGCCATAGAGATGGCTTGACGCACGCGCACGTCGTTGAATGGTTCCTTTTGAGTATTAAAGCTGATGTAGGTTAAGCTGACACTGTCAGTCCGATAAAGTTCCATATTGGAAGAACTTTCCACCCGAGCCACATCATTGGGCTGTACAGGCTCAACAATATGCACCTCTCCAGTTTCCAGCATAGCCAGACGGGTGGAATCTTCTGGCACAACGGTAAAGGTCACCGTGTCCACTTTAGGCGGCTCACCCCAATAGTTCTCATTACGCTTTAAGACGATTTCCTGGCCAGATTCCCATCTTTCCAGCACAAACGGACCTGTGCCAACCGGGTTAGTAGCAATCGTTGTTTCCCCGTTTTGCTCAGCCTCAATAGCAGCCGGGCTGATCATTTGTCCGGCAGAGTGGGTAAAGTGAGCCAGAATCGGAGAGAATGGATAGGCGGTTTTGATTTCAACAGTGTACTCATCGAGCACATTGACTTCTTCCAGCCAGCCGTCGAAAATGAAGGCACGCGGAGAACCCAATTCAGGGTCAAGGATACGCTCCAGGTTGACTTTTACCGCTTCGGCATTAAACGGAGTGCCGTCGCTGAAAGTGATGCCTTCACGCAATTTAAAATGCCAGGTCACGTCATCTACTTGTTCATAGCTTTCAGCAAGCCAGGGTTGAATTTCCCCGTTTTTGTCCCGGACGAACAACGTTTCATAGATTTGGCTAGTTACATTACTAGATGGGTTGTCATTGGATCCATGCGGGTCCAAAGACACAGCATCAGACATCACTGCAATTTTCAAATCCCCACCGGCTGCGGGAGTTTCAGCGGCTTGCCCTTCTCCCTGTCCCTCCGTATCTTCAGGAGCGGGCTCTTCACCGCCGCCACAGGCAGCCAACACCGTCCCTACAGTGAGGACCAGGACAGCAAGCCACAGCCATTTGCGATTAAATTTCATTCAATTACCCCCTAATCTTGTTTTTAATTTTGTGTACATTTGACATAAACAACTATAATGGATAGTTAGTCATTTTGCAAGCGTTTTTTTCCGGTTAATTTTGTCAAGACCGACATTCTTCAAACATTTTCGTTAGATTATTTGTTTTTTCGCCATAATATTTCATATCCTCTCTATTGTGTTCACAGGGAAGACAGGTTCAGCAAGCGGCACCATGACCACAGATTAAAGTTTTCATCTGTAAAATAAGCGGGCCTTGATACTGGGCCCGCTTACTAGCTTATGACTTGGCAAGAAAGAGATGGCGAGTTCAGCAATTCATTAACTACGGGATAAAGGGCAACATAGGTATCTTTATCGAAATAAGCAGCTCCTGTGCGCCGGATCAGATAATCCTCAGCATAGACCGTCATTTCGTGTTGCACGCAGTAGCATAATTCGGCTTTAAGCACTGGGTCAATTTTCTGCTTCCCTTCTGCCGGATCTAACACCACGACTTCTGGCTCTTGAACCCCCATACGCTTCAAATAGCCGATAATATGCCTAATGTTACTGCCGTAACGACGTACAAGCTTCTCGGCCTGCTCTTTTTCTACATTAAGTGCGGCTAGCTCCTGCACGTGCTTTTGAACAAAGCCGGGCCATCCTTCCGGTCCCCCTACCTGGCCACCGGACAACACTTGTGTGGCCGTTTGACAAGGAAGAAACGTGCGCCCTGTTTCTTGCTCCAGTTCCCGGACAACCAAGTCAACGACCCGTTCCGCCATTTTGCGAAACCCGGTCAGTTTGCCTCCCGCAATGGTGATAAGGCCGGATTCGGAGCGGAAGATTTCGTCCTTGCGGGACAACTCCGACGGAGATTTGCCATCTTCATGTATGAGTGGTCTGAGTCCGGCCCAATGGGATTCCACATCGTCCCTGGTAAGCCCGATGGTGGGAAACATGGCATTTGCCGCCTCCAGCAGGTAGGTGATGTCTTCCTCGTCAACGGGCGGATGGGCCAAGTCCCCTTGATAATCGGTGTCCGTCGTGCCGATATAGGTCTTGCCATCCCGGGGAATCGCAAACACCATGCGACCGTCAGGCACATCAAAGTATACCGCTTGACGCAAAGGGAAGCGGCTTTGGTCAACCACGATATGCACCCCTTTGGTCAAATGCAGACGTTTCCCCTTGAGAGAGTTGTCTTTTCGGCGGAGCTGATCCACCCATGGGCCTGTGGCATTGACAATTTTGGCAGCATAGATGGCATATTCCCTTTGTTCCACCCGGTCCGTGACTGCCACGCCGATGAGTTTGCCTTGGTCATATATAAACTCTGTGGCCTCAGCATAGTTAACCGCCAGCGCTCCCTGTTCCACGGCGCTCTTAATCACTTCCAGAGTCAGGCGGGCATCATCGGTACGGTACTCCACATATAAGCCGCTGCCCTTCAGGCCGTCTTTCTTCAACAACGGCTCCCGTGCCAAGGTCTCTTCCTTATTTAACATCACTCTCCGTTCACTTTTCTCCACCCCGGCCAATCTGTCATACAGCCACAAACCAAAAGAGGTAGCCAAACGGCCGTATGTCCCGCCCTCCACCAGGGGCAACAGCATCGGCTCCGGAATCACAACATGGGGCGCATTGCGATACAAAATGGCTCTCTCCCGCCCCACTTCCCGGACCAGGCCGATCTCCCCCTGCTTTAAGTAACGCAAGCCGCCGTGGATCAGTTTGGTAGAACGGCTGCTGGTGCCTGCCGCAAAATCCTGCATCTCGATAAGCCCTACTCTAAGTCCACGTAAAGTTGCATCCAAGGCAATGCCACAACCGGTAATTCCCCCGCCGATGACTAAAAGGTCTAACGGTTCTCCAGCCATGCGCTCCAACATAGTGGTGCGGTTGTCTCTGGAAAAAGCCAGTTTCTCTTTGCCCATGCTTGATCACCTTTCTGTTTTTCTTGTCGACAATTAAAAAAGACCGCAAAAACCACTACACTACATAGTATGTAGTGATTTTGTGCGGTCTACTCCAGTTCTCTGACCTGTGCTATGCACTTCTTGAGTTCATTATATCATAAAAACATTAATGAATGAATCAGTAATTCCAGGATAGATTCAGAGGCTTGCTTATTGTTCGATCTCCATTTCCTTCTCCATCCGTTTCCTAAGCTGATTAAAAAGTTTATAATATTTATTCTTAACTTTATCATAGATCAACCTTGCTTCCTTCTCATCGTAGATGTGCGATGTTTTATTCCGATCGATCATCATTGCTATCCATTGTTCTCCTTGTTCGATCAAGCCATAAGCATATGCTTCCTGTATAGCTGCTCTGGGACTCCGGATTTCAGTGACTCCAGCATACTCCAAGAACATTTTCATCAGTTTCCAGCTTAATTCAAATGTGAATTCAAACCGTTGTATGACCCCATCATAAACAATATCATGATCTAGCGGAAGGTTAATAGCTTCTTCTAATCTTTTACAGGCTCGTCTATATTCCTCAAGTTTGCGGTGAAGTCTCTCCCTGGTCATAGATCACCACTCCCTCCCGCATAATATCCCCTATCAAATCTTCATTTTCCAACCGGTCTATAAACAAAACATCAACTTTTAGGGGTGTTGGGATTTCACGTATGGCGTCCTCAATCAAATTTTGCTGACTGTGAGAAGCTTGATCAGTTTCTATTGCTAAATCTATATCGGAGGTTTGGCGATGTTCACCTCTGGCCCGGGAACCAAATAGAATAACTTTTTTCACCTTTTTGTTAGCCGCACAATAGGTTTTTAACTGATCTACGAATCGTGGAGAAAGGCCTGAGAAATGTGGATCAAAAGCCACGCTGGACACCCCGCTTCAACTTCAAGTTCAACATCAAGATTAAGATACTTTTAGTTTAACAGGAATTACAGTAAAATTCACGGATGCCCTGTTGTTTCTGATCAGGGCGGGAGGGTATAGAGAGCAGTTATCTAGAGGTCTAAGTGCCATAACTTAGGATCCCCCACAGAGGTGGCTAGCGCCCCGGCCCGCAAGGCTTCCAAGATTTCTTCCTTGTGCTTGATCAGGCCACCTGCAATTAAGGGAATGGGGAGCTCTTCTGTTAACTCATAAATCACTCGGGGCATCAGCCCAGGCAGGACCTCAATCGCATCCGGCCCGCAGGACCGGACCAGTTCAATCCCCCGCTTCAAAGCACTGGAGTCAATCAGAAAAATGCGCTGGATGGTCAGCAGTCCCTCTTCTTTGGCCGCTTTGATCAACTGGTTGCGGGTGGTAATGATGCCATCTGGTTGCCATTCTCTGGCCGCATATTGGATGGCACTTTTGTGATTGGACAGCCCTTCGATAAAATCAAAATGAATAAAAACTGACATTCCTGCCGATTTCAACCGGTGCACATAGTCCTTGATCGCAAGCAGATCACCGGTTAAGAGAAAAGCGATGTTGGCCTTGCTGCCAACTGCTTCATCAATCAACTCCGGTTTATGAATGGCGGCAATCACTTGTGATTGAACCATATCCACAATAGGAGAATTCACGTCCATCCTCCTTTACAGTCCGATGCCCCCCTGTACAGGGAGGCATTTTTCTCATTTCACCCTATTCCTCATATTTTTCCCAGTTCATGGTACGCTTAACCGCCTTTTGCCACTTTTTATACAGCGTGTCTCTTTTCTCAGCGGACATATGGGGTTGAAACGTCGTATCCAATTGGGCATTGTGTATAATTTCATCTTTGTTCCAAAAACCAACTTCAAGGCCGGCTAGATAAGCTGCTCCCAACGCGGTTGTTTCGGTGACTTTTGGCCGCTCTACATTGACGCCCAATATATCGGCCTGAAACTGCATCAGGAAGTTATTGGTCACTGCACCGCCGTCCACTTTAAGAGTCTTCAACTTTAAGTCGGCATCTTTTTGCATGGCATCCAAGACATCTTTGGTTTGGTAGGCCAACGATTCCAACGTGGCCCGGATAATGTGTTCTTTGCGCGTCCCCCTGGTTAAGCCGAATATGGCCCCTCTGGCGTACATGTCCCAATAGGGGGCACCCAGTCCGGCAAAGGCTGGCACCACATACACCCCGCCCGTGTCGTCCACTTTAGTGGCATAGTACTCTGAATCTGGCGCCGAGTCAATAAGTTTAAGTCCGTCCCGCAACCATTGGACCGCGGCGCCAGCAATGAAAATACTGCCCTCTAAAGCATACTCCACTTTCCCGTCAATGCCCCAGGCAATGGTCGTTAACAATCCCGATTGGGAAATGACAGGAGATTCACCGGTGTTCATCAGCAGAAAGCATCCTGTGCCGTAGGTGTTTTTGGCCATCCCCTCTTCAAAGCAGGTTTGGCCAAACAATGCTGCCTGCTGGTCCCCCGCTACTCCAGCAATGGGAATCTGGGCTCCACCAAACGTAGACGGGTCAGTCACGCCATACACATGGCTGGACGGCTTCACCTCCGGCAAAACAGAAGACGGAATATCCAGCTCCTTAAGCAACCGCTCATCCCAAGCCAACTCTTTAATGTTATACAACATGGTGCGGGAAGCGTTGGAATAATCGGTCACATGGGCCCGGCCTCCGGTCAGTTTCCAAATCAGCCAGGAATCGATGGTGCCAAAGAGGAGCTCTCCCGCCTCAGCTTTCTCTCTCGCCCCCTCCACATGATCCAGAATCCACTTCACTTTTGTTCCAGAGAAATAGGCATCAATAACAAGGCCTGTATTTTCTTTAATGTATTCTTCCAACCCTTTTTGTTTCAGTTCATCACAGATATCAGCCGTGCGCCGGTCTTGCCAGACAATGGCGTTATAAATGGGTTTGCCGGTTTGTTTATCCCACACCACCGTGGTTTCCCTTTGATTGGTAATGCCAATGGCAGCCACCTCTTGAGGTTTAATCCCCGTACGCTCCAGTACCTCTCTGGCTACCCCGCTCTGTGTGCCCCAGATTTCCATGGGATCATGCTCCACCCAACCCGGTTGGGGGTAAATTTGTTCAAATTCTTTCTGGGCGATGCCCACAATTTGACCTTGCTTGTCAAACAGAATGGCCCGGGAACTGGTGGTCCCTTGATCAAGGGCTAAGATATACTTTTTATCCATTTTGCTCACTCCTTGTTTTGTAACTAGAAAATAATTCTTAACCTATTTGAAGAAAGGCTTCAATAAAGGCTAAAGCTTCCTTTTCATCATCCCCTAATTAGGACGAGAGTCCATGCATCTTTTTTCTTCATCGCCAACGGAAGAGGAGCGCAGCCGGACAAACAAAGCTAAGATGGTCAAGGCTGCAACAAAGCCAATCACTGCTCCACTAGAACCGTTTTCAAAAACCAATTTATAAAAATAGGCCCCCAAAACCCCGCCAATAAGCGGACCAATGACAGGGATCCAGGCATACCCCCAATTTGAATCACCCTTACCGGGAATAGGAAGCAGGAAATGGGCGATTCTGGGCCCTAAATCACGAGCAGGATTAATGGCATATCCGGTGGTTCCCCCAAGTGACAAACCAATTGCAACAATAAGAAAACCAACAATCAAGGGATTTAAACCCTCCGTAAATTGGTTGGCGCCTATGGCCAATAAACAAAAGAGAAGGGTAAACGTACCAATTATTTCACTGATAAGATTAGAGGGTGTATGTTTAATAGCCGGATCAGTTGAAAACACTGCGAGTTTAGCCCCTTTATCTTGGGTTGATCTCCAGTGCGGATAATAATGTAACCAAACAATCACAGCTCCCAGAAAAGCACCAAGGAATTGGGCGATCACATAGAGAGGAACTTGTGACCAAGGAAACTCCCCTACCGCAGCCAGACCAATGGTAACAGCAGGATTGATGTGGGCTCCGCTAATCCCTTCAACAGCATAGACAGCGATCGCCACAGCCAGTCCCCACCCTAACGTAATCACAATCCAGCCGCTATTTTGTGCTTTAGATTTGTTAAGGACTACACCAGCAACCACACCTCCTCCAAAGATAATCAAGATCATGGTTCCTACCAATTCACCAATAAACGCAGACATCCCATCGCCTCCCTCGGGTTTGATTTGCATCCGGATTACAACGCTTACATTTTACGCCTTGCAGCAAACAAAAAGAAGACCAAAAAACACACTCCTTGTAAACAGAGTGGTTCTTTTGGTCTTCTCCTTGTCTCCGACCAAGTATAGACTTTTCTATAACTCAACTTTCGCACCTTGAAAAACACGAGAATCCCTTGATTTAACTGGGGAATTTGGCCAAAAAACGCGAAAAACACCCAATCCTTTGGTAAAATGAAGTTGCCTAAACCAACATCTACCAAGGAAAGGATGTTTTTCATGTCTATCGTACCAANTAATAGATTATTATACAATCGATGAATAAAAACAAATGGAGGAATACCATTAGCCATGACAATCGATGAATTGGTTCCAGGGCAAATATTAAGGAATGATGAGATTGTTTCCATCTTCCAATGTGCACCTCAAGGTGGAATGAGACGTTCGAAAAGAACGAATTCCCTTGTATTGATATCAGACCACACAAAGGCTTTGTACGAAGATCGATGGGAAGGCGATGTGTTTCATTATACTGGAATGGGGAGAGTAGGAGATCAGAAATTAGACTTCCAACAAAACAAAACATTGGCAGAATCAACTACCAATGGAGTAGACCTCTATCTTTTTGAAGTATTCCGAGAAAATGAATATGTGTTCATGGGACAAGTTGAGCTAGCTGATCAACCGTACCAAGATCAACAATTAGATATAGAAAATAACCTAAGATTAGTTTGGATTTTTCCGTTAAAACTAAAGGAAAATACGCAACCAATCGAAATCCCACAAGAGTGGATTGAAAGCAAAAATCGATACAGAGAAAAGAGAGCTAAAAAGCTCTCAGATGAAGAATTAAAAGCAAGGGCAAAACACACTAATAAAAAAGCTATTAAGCGTTCAACGAGTACAACCGCATATGAGCGAAACCCTTATGTTAGTGAATATGCCAAGAGATGGGCAAATGGCATTTGTCAGCTTTGTGATCAGCCAGCACCATTTAATGATAAGGATGGAACCCCCTATTTAGAGACCCATCATATTGAATGGTTGTCACGTGGCGGCGATGATACCATCGAAAATACCATCGCTCTTTGTCCAAACTGTCATAGAAAGATGCATATACTTGATCGAAAGGCTGATGTAGAAAAATTAAAAAAACGTGTTAGAGAACGTCTTTCATCTTTAGCGTAACTCACTGAAAACTTTCACCGAAAAGCGAAAAATCTATTAGGGCGTCAGCTTATGATTCGCTAGACGCCCTAAATGAAACACCGTTTTTCGCTATTTCTTCAAAATACCCGTCAATGACCTTCAATTGATCCATCATTGATCGTTTCCCCTTTCCGGATAAATTCATTACTCAACTTTCGCACCTTGAAAAACAAGAGAATCCCTTGATTTAACTGGGGAATTTGGCCAAAAAACGCGAAAAACACCCAATCCTTTGGTAAAATGAAGTTGCCTAAACCAACATGTACCAAGGAAAGGATGTTTTTCATGTCTATCGTACCAAATTCCTCGGCTTCTGACCAGCAACTTCTTTCAAGAGTGGATCGTTTTTTCAAAGAACAGCGGATTGGCTCTCTACTCAAAAAGTCCAATTTTGTGAAAGAATGCGGATGGACTTGCCTGACGCTTTTCAAATTCCTTTTTCTCCTGGTGTTTAGCAAGAAAAATCTGTATCAAGCCCTTCAAAAGAAAGATTCATTGGATCTTCCCGGAAAAGATGCGGTCTATCGTTTTCTGAATTCCAGCCGCTATAACTGGCGCAAGTTTTTGCTGCTTTTGAGCAGCGGGCTGATCCGGAACAAATTGGACCCGTTAACCGGTAAAGATCGGGTAAAGGTACTGATTGTGGATGATTCGCTCTATTCCCGTGCACGCAGCAAGGCGGTCGAGTTACTGGCCAAAGTCCATGATCACACCACCGGCAAGTTTGTTCGGGGTTTTCGCCTGCTTACCTTAGGTTGGTCAGACGGAAACACCTTTGTTCCTCTCTGCTTTTCGTTGCTCAGTTCCCCTGATCCCAAAAACCGCCTGGTCGAAATGTCCGATGGTCTTGACAAGCGGACCACAGGCTACAAACGGCGCCAGGAAAGCATGCAAAAGTCTTCGGATGTCTTGATTGAGCTGCTCAGACAAACGTTGGCTTCCGGTATTCAGGCTTCTTACGTTTTGTTCGATAGTTGGTTCAGTTTCCCTTCCACAATCATGAAAGTGCTTGAGCAAAAGATACATGTGATTTGTATGTTGAAAGGAATGCCCAGGGTGTACTACGGGTATAACGGGCAAAAATGGAACCTGAATGCCTTGTACAAAGCCGTTCGTAAAAAACGCGGTAAAGCCAAAATTCTCGCTTCCGTCATCGTCACATTAGGCTGCAATGAACAAGGGGAAGAGATTCCTGCCAAGATTGTCTTTGTCCGGGACCGTAACCGCCGCCGAAATTGGCTGGCCCTTCTGACCACGGATGTCCATTTGCCTGATGAAGAGGTCATCCGCTTTTACGGAAAACGTTGGGATATTGAAGTGTTCTTCAAGATGACCAAGTCATATCTCCGGCTGGCCAAAGAATTTCAAGGCCGTTCCTATGACATGATGTTTGCCCATACCAGCATCGTTTTTGCCCGGTACATACTCTTGGCGGTGGAATCGAGAGAGAGCCAGGATCCCCGTACATTGGGAGAGCTCTTTTCCCTTTGTTGTGACGAGATGGAGGACATCAAATTTGCTTCTGCATTGTTGCTTTTAATCGAACTATTTAAATCTGCGGTACGGGAAGTTCTAGTTCTTACGGAAGAGAAGTTTCAAGAGCTTTTCGATCAGTTTTTGTCGAGTCTGCCCAATTATATCAAGGGTTTACTTGGTGTTTCTGTCTGCGAAAGTTGAGCTATAACATAGAATAAAATAGGCAAACAAGTTTGTCAACAGGCAAACAAGTTTGTCAACATTTTTTGAAATTTCCATCTTACTGATTCGCCCGTCTGTAATTCTCCAGTTCCCGGTTGATCTCCTCATTGGCCCGGTTTAAAGCTTCCAAGGGGTCGTCCCCATTGTGTACACTTTCAATGGCGTTGACCACCCGTTCCCGGGCTTCCGGAAAGACCCCAATTAATGCGCCTTGAGTGGCCGGGGTCAGCTTGGTGTTTTGCAACTGCTCCACTGCGGTCAAAAATTGGGGATATTGCTCATAGACCTCCTGCAACACCGACTCATTATGAGCTGCTTTGGTGATAGGGAAATAACCTGTGCTGGCTGCCCACTGAGCCTGCACATCAGGCTGGGCTGCATATTTGATAAACTCCCAAGCCGCTTCCTGTACCTCTTCAGGAATGTCAGCCATCATCCACAGGGAGACACCTCCAACCACCACTCCATGAGGCTCTACTCCGTCAGGTACTGGCAAAAATGCCGTCCCCACTTCAAAGTCAGCGTTATTGACGTTTCCGGATGTAGAAGCGGTAGAATCCAAATACATGGCCACCGTCTGAGCCAGGAAAGCGGCGCGGTGATCATCCCAATCCCGCCCATAATTGCCCAGTGTGCCGTCTTCTCTTAAGTCAGCCAGCCATTGAAACCAGCGCTGCCCCTCTTCCTGATTAATCAGGGCCTGGGTTGGCTCCCCGCTTCGCCCATTATCATTATCCACATACAGACCTCCTTGATTGGCAATCATTTGCTCCGTAAACCAGCCATGGCTAATCACCGAAAAACCATCCACCTGATAATAAGCCAAAATGTTTTCCTCAAACTGGCTGACATCAAAATTGTCCCGGTCAATAAATGTTTGCATCGGCTCAATATAGCCACTCTCAATCATATATTTGGTGCCCACTTCAAACACTTGCACCAGAGCAGGAGCTTCAGAGGTACCGACCACTTGCCTTAATTAGGTTAAAGATTCCTCATAACTTCCCTGATAGACGGCATTAACATAGACTTCATCCTGGCTCTCGTTAAAGCCAGCCACTACCGCTTCCACCGCTTCACCCAGGTTGCCTCCCAAAGCGTACCAGAAATCAACAACGATGCGGCCATCATCCGTTGTTTTCAGCTGACCGGTTGACGAACTGCACCCGGACATGACCAGCACCAATGCCAACGCTAGTAATAAGAAGGCTGATGCCCTCTTGTGTTTTAACATTTCCTTCACCTTATCTTCCCCCTTGTGCATTTTTGAAAAAAATGTATAAGCTCACCATCTATCCTTTTAATGCCCCTGACATCAATCCACGGCGGATGTGTTTGATGCCCAGGAACAATAAAAGCAAAGTAGGCAATAAAATGATCACCACGCCGGCCATGACCATATTCCAGGCTGTAGAAGCTTCTTGGGAAATCATCATGCGGATGCCGATCTGGACCGTGCGCACATTTTCATTGCTGGTCACCAACAGCGGCCATAAATACATGTTCCATGTGGTCAAAAAGGCATATATAGCCAAGGCACTCAACATAGGTTTGGACAACGGCAAGGCAAATGACCAATAAAAACTGAAACGGCTGCAGCCATCAATTTGCGCTGACTCATAGAGCTCCTTGGGCAAGGTCTTGAACACTCCCACCACCTACGCTTCGCTTAGAGGTGGGGGATTCTTGGGAACAACAGCCTACCAGCCGTTTATTGACCAAGCGATCCCCGTGTGTCCCACGGTTCAGTTGACTAGGAAGCCAACAAGNGATCAATTTTAAACTGCGATGCTGAGATGAAGTCAGAAAACACAGAACAGACAAGGGACGGAAAAAGCGCAAAAATCACCCTGCAAAACAGAGGCAATTTTTGCGCTTCTCCAAATCTCCGCAAAGTTATATTTAATTCTTTATTTATTATACACATCGGTTTCTGCACTTGTCAAGCGCCTTCAGATCTTCTCTGCTCCCTACCGATAAACCTCTAACAGCTTTTGGGCTTGATCGGGATAGTCGGTTATGACACCATCGACCCCATACTGATAGCACCAAGCCAAGTCCTCACTCCGATTAACAGTATAAGTATAAATTGGTTTTTTCAATCGATTCAGCACTGCAACCGTATGCTCTGTCAAATATGGATAGGCAGGATGAATGCTAAACAGGTCTAACTCATTGGCGTTGATATAGTTGGGTAAATCAAGTAATTGCCCATATAGCAATAAGCCCGTTTTTATCTCCGGAAGATATTCTTGCACAATTTGGATAGCGAAGTGATCAAAAGAGGAAATAATGACCTGATGCTGCCTGTTCTTACTCATGAGCAAATCGATGACCAGCTGTTCAATGTTGCCCCTCATCCGAGGAATAATTTTCAACTCCAGATTAAGCAGGATGTGCTCCGGGACAAGGTTGAGTACTTCCTCCAAGGTAGGAATTTTCTCACCGGCAAACTTAGCATCATACCACGCACCAGCATCCAGCTGGCGAATCTGTTCCAGCTCCATTTCCATCACTAACCCTGTACCATTGGTGGTGCGGTCAACCCAAAAATCGTGGATCACCACCAGCTGTTCATCCCTGGTCAGCTGCACGTCCAGTTCCAGGGCCGTACAACCCTGTTCCAAAGCCAATTCAAAAGCCGCCAAAGTGTTTTCAGGGGCATAGCCGCTCGCGCCCCGATGTCCAAAAATGAGCATGTCAAGTCTCCTCTCTCAGAAACACTGTTAGCAATGCGGTTATCAATGTATCCCATTTCAACCAAACTGTCAATCATTTGTGAAAACATTTGCTATTCGCCGTGTTTGTTTGATTGCCAAAGTTGCCATGACCGGTATTGGTCCTTTTTAAGCAGCAGCTTATGCACATTGATCATCAGTTGATTGGCCAACCCACTTGCCCCCAACCCTTTAAGACAGGCTACGTAGTCAACAACCTGAGGCAAAAACAACGGTGTCGTATTTTGTCCCTCAAATGGTCCAGCAAAAGGCCATGGACCGTCCGTTTCCACTAGCAGATTCTCTATTGGCACAAGCTCAACCAGACGCTGATCCCGCTTTCGATAGCACACCTCAGGCGTCACAGAAACATAGTAGCCGGCTTTGACAATTTGCTGAATCATCTCTTGCGGTGCTTTAAGCCAGTGAAAATGTGCCCTTGACACGTTTTCCTGTTGTAACAGCTCAAAGACAGATTGCACCTTATCATGGACCGCATGCAGAAGCACGGGAAGATCGAACATTTGGCTTTGTTGCAAAAAAAGCCTGAGCAGCTCCATATACCCTTCCAGGGGCGGATGCCCCATTTTTTCCAAAGTGTAATGGGGCAAGCCGACTTCTCCAAGGGCTGCTATCCACCTTCGCTCTTGGCGGACCAAGCTAAACAGCTCACACAGTTCCTTCTCGCTGGGAAGGGGCTGTTCAGGATGATAGCCAACTGCCGCATATACAAAGTCTGGATACCACTGCTTCAAATCCAGCGTACGGTAAGCGGAAGCAAGGTCAGTAGAGACAGCGACCACACCGCTGACACCGGCCAACTGCCAGCGGTTAATCATATCATGGAGCTTCTCTTTCCCGTAACGAAGCAAATATTGATCCAAATGCAGATGGGCATCAATGTACTTGTTTCCCATCCCGGTTCACCTCAGGCATTGGTGCTATGTTTTTGGTCGGGAACTGATACTGACTGTTGTTCATGATCAGCTTGAACGCGTTGTGCTTGGGAGTGGTGATTACGGATAAACAGATAAATGCCGGACAAGATAATCAATCCCCCTGCTATTTGAGCGTTACTCAGGGTTTCGCCAAGAATCAGATAGGCCAAGAGGGAGGCGCCGATCGGTTCGAACAAAACGGTGACCGAAATGATGGATGCTCCAACCCATTTCACCGCCCAATTGAAAATGGAGTGACCCAGCAAAGTGGGAAACAGGGCCAGTGCGACGAAAAGCCACCAATCCCGAGCCGGGTAGGAGAACAGGGCTCCCCCTGTGAGCGCAACATACAGCAGGATAAACAGGGCCCCTGTGCCGTAGACCACGTAGGTATAAGTCATGATAGACAGGCGCTGCCGCAAATGCTGCCCGCACAGCCAGTAGCCTGAGACCATCGCAGCCGCCAATAAAGCAAGGGCATTGCCCCAAACCGCTTCCCCGCCAAAGCGAAAATCTCCCCAAAAGATCAGCACACTGCCACCAATGGCCAAAATTCCTGCGGCCAAAGCCTTGATCGTCATTCGTTCCCTAAACAGTACATAAGCCCCTGCAAAAGTGAACAAAGGTTGTAAGGTGACCAGCACCACCGAACTGGCCACCGAAGTGTAATTCAAAGATTCAAACCACAACACGAAATGCAAGGCTAAAAACAAACCGCTGACAAGCAGATAGACCCATTGCCGCCTCTCTAATCTTTTCAATTCCTTAAAATAAGGGAACACAAATGGGGTCATCAACACCACAGCTAAAAACAAGCGGTAAAAGGCCACAACCTCAGCCGGTGCAGAGGACAGCTTAACCAAAACAGCTGCGGTCGAGACAAACACAGCCCCCACGATTAATCCAAAATAGGGCGGAAATACTGGTCGCTGTTGGTCCATTGTTCTCTCTCCTGCCATGTGTACCTGTTTAAATATTCAGCCTAATGTTGGTCTTTAGACTAGACTAGGATCGTTGTGTATGTCGCCATTGTTTCCACTGAAAGTAGATAGTGCAACCGATACAATAACCGGCCAAGGCAAATGCGGCGGCCACCATTACCATACCGGCCGGGATCCAGCCACTCCAGTGACCAGTGGTCCATAGAATACCTACGGCCAGCCCCAGAAGGATAGTGGCGATGCTCTGGTTAAAACGTTGCAATTCCGCCGCTTCCTGTTCAGCAGCCGCCAATCGGTTCTTAAGCAGCGGTTTGGTCAAGACGAAGACTACATTGCCCTTGGGACCAAACAGCAAGGCCAGCAATGATATGATGAACAATAGCGTCAACAGGAGCTGGGATTGCAACAGGATAGCCAACAAAATTCCTCCGACCATCACCCACTGATTGGCTCGGACCAATGGAACCGGAATGCCTTGTTTCATAAAACTACCTCCTTATGGATATGATATTAGATTCACTTTATCATCATTATAACAGGAAACTTAAAAACTCTCTCGGCAACGGCCGAAAGAGCTTTTTCACACACCCCTTTTGTTAGATTAATTTGTATTTACCTTCTCATGTCCCTCTAATTGGTCTAAAGCCTGTTCAACTTTGGTGACCATTTCCGCTACACGAGCTTCGGAGAGATCAAACGTAATGCCAGCTTGCTGATAAATCTCTGGCAAGGGTTTGGAACCTCCCAGGGCGAGCGCCCGTTTAAAGCGGGTTAATGTTGCCTGGGGATCCTGTTGGTAATCAGCCCACAGTTCAAGCGCGCCCAGCTGGGCGATGACATATTCGATATAGTAAAACGGCGCTTCGAAAATATGCGGCTGTAACATCCAGCGGACTTCCAGGACCTCCTCTAAACCTCTGGTGTCTACGCCATGATAGCTCATTTCCTGAGCCAGTTCCCGAAACTTGGCCTTCCGCTCCTCAGGGGTGTGTTCAGGGTGCTCATACAGCCAGTGCTGAAATTGATCCACGACCATGGCCCATGGGAAAAACGAAATAATGCTTTCCAGTTGCTCCCGCTGGGCTCTCTCCAGCTGTGCAGGGTCCTTATAAAACACATCCCATTTATCCATCGTCAACAATTCCATGCCCATGCTGGCCAATTCAGCCACTTCCTTGTCAGCTGAGCGGTAGCTGGCCAAAGGTTGTGTCTGCATGAGATAATTGTGTACGGCGTGACCGCCCTCATGGATAAAGGTGGTCACATCCCGGCCTGAGCCTGTGGCATGCATGAAAATAAAAGATAAACCTGTCACTGGAAGATGGGAGCAAAAGCCCCCGGGAGATTTTCTTTTTCTGTTTTCCAGATCCAGCAACCCTTTCTCCTTCATCTCCTTGAGGACGAACCCGAACTGTGCATCCAAGCGTTCAAAAATCTCAATGGTGCCTTCAATCAGCTGCTCTACTTGTTCAAAAGGCTTAAGTGGTGTTTCGTCCGGCACCATGGCCGGAATATCCCAGGGCTTGTAATCTGCTAAGCCGAGGGCTGCCCGGTGCTCCTGCTGCAAGCGGCTGGTTGCGGGCACCACATATTTTTTAATGGCCTCATACAGACGGTGGCTGTCTTCAGGCGTATAATCAAATCGTTCATATTTACGGTAGATGTAGTCCCTATAGTTGTCAAAACCCGCATTCTGGGCAATCTGCTGGCGCAGACCGATGAGTTCACTCATCAATCCGTTTAATTTCTCTTCTTCTTTTAACACGGTGTCCCACATCGCCCGCCAGGCTTTTTCCCTCACCTTCCTTGGGGCATGCTGCAGAACCGTTTGCATTTGCTGAAAGGTGCGTTCTTCCCCTTCCCATTCCACGGTTAAACCACCGATGATTTCATTATATTGTTTAATCAATTGACGCTCTTTAATTTCTAAAGGAATATTCTCTTCCTTAAAAAGTGAGACCGCGTTTTGGCGCGAGCGGATCAGTTCCCCATAGCGTTCCTGATCTAACTCTTTGAGGTAGGGGCTATTAACAAACTTCTTATCCAGCAAAAAGCCGTAACGTTTAATCAGTGGCAAGAGCGATTCATTTAAATGATCGTATTGTTCTTTGGCTTTCGCATCACCATGGTCGCAATTAAAGCTGATATGTATTCTGGCGGCCATCTCTTGCACCTCTTCAATTAAGGCGCTCTCCTCTTGCAGCCACTCTTCCAGGTCTTCCACCGAGTTGATCTCTTGCTGCAGCAACCCTTTTAAACGCATTTCCAGACGATGCTTGTCCAACAGGGGATGTTGTTCATCCGCCTTCAATTCCAAAGCTAACAAATGATCCATCATCTCTACGGGCAGGACATATTCAATGACGGGTTGGTCATCCATAAACATCATCATCCGCTCCTTTATCACAAAAAGAGCCGCACTCTGGCGACTCTTTTGTTTCGTGTTAGTTTTCCACCGTTGGAGCAGATTATACAATTATGGATGATAAATTCAAGGGTAACAGAGTCTGCTAATATCTCCGTTTGACATCAATGACATTGCGCATGGCTTCCGTATCTGGATAGCGCTCTAAATTTTCTTCAAAGATGGCCAGGGCCCGGCGCATGTAGTGAGGAGAGCGGCCTGACACGTGAGGCGTTACGATGATGTTTTGCTCCGACCAGAACGGATGATGATCAGGTAAAGGTTCCTCACTAAACACATCCAGGACAGCCCCGGCTATTTTGTCACTGCGCACCGCCTGAAGCAGAGCCTCTTCATCTACTACTTTCCCCCTGGCAATATTAATCAGATAAGCAGTGGGCTTCATCCAGTCCAATTCAGTATTGCCTACAGCATGTTCTGTCTCCGGGGTAAGAGGCAGCAAGACAACAACAAAGTCACTTTCTTTAAACAAGATCTCCCTCTCTGCCATGGTAAGCAGTTGATCCACATAGTCGGGACAGGGAGCTTGGGAACGGCGTACAGCAAGCACACGCATGCCGAACGCTTTGGCCCGCTTGGCAATTTCCTCTCCAATCGCCCCCAAACCGAGAATGCCGACCGTCTTGCCATAGGCTTCGTCCACCCGGACCGACCTGTCCCACTTTCGCTCTTTCTGTAAGTCATAAAATTGATAATGGCGCCGGACCAGGGTTAAAATCATGGCCATGGTATACTCGGCCATCTGAATGCCGTGGATTCCCCGGGCGTTGGTCACCAGGATGTTCCGCTCCTCAATCCGTTCAAAAGGCATCTTTTCCAGCCCCGCACTAAGGACCTGGATCCATTTCAAGGCTGGCAACTCGTCAATCAGCTCCGGTGTCAAGTCCTCTCCGTATGTAAGCAGCACCTCGGCCTTCTGTTTAGCTTCATCTGTAACTTGGTCCATTCTGTCAAAGAATGCGAACTGGTGTTGGGGAAAGGCAGCTTGCAAGCGTTCTTGGTGCTTGGGGCTGATCTTGGCGCTTGAGATGATTCTCATGGCATTCCCTCCCAAGTTTGGCATCTTAGCTATAACCCCATACTGGCCTGCTTAGGGCCCTATTACGTTATGTCTTGATTTTTGTAAAATTGAAGGTGTTACTTCCATCATAGCATAGTTTTGTTTATCTAAATATAACGCGGGAGAAAATATTAGAAATACGAAATATTATCTGGTATAATATGAAATGTCGGAATCATTTTGGCAATATTAGCAAAGAAAGGACGGTTCGGCATGCACACACCCTTAGTTCAAACTTGGGATTTAGATGTCTTATTTCCCGGGGGAAGCGAATCTGATGCTTTTAAAAGCTATTTAAGTGATATCGAGAAACAGGGAAACACATTGCAGCAGCTGATCCTCCGGCTAAAGCCGCCCAAGTCTCCTGCTGACACAACCTCACTGCAAGAAATTGTTGAACTGGCCCAAAACATCGCCCTCAAACTGAGACAAGCCGCATCCTTTGTCCATTGTCTCTCTGCCCAGGATATGCATGACAAAAAAGCAGTGCAATTGGGCGGCAAAGTGAAAACACTCTCTGCCCAATACGCTAATGCATTGACCCAGCTGGATCAAGTGTTACTCCAAATCGATGAAGAGGTCTGGCAATCGATCCTATCCCGTGAACCTTTTGCTGCTCTGGCTTTCCCCCTTAATGAACGCAGATTAAGAGCCAAAGAAAAACTGCCTGCCGAGCTGGAAGCTTTGGCTAACGATCTGGCCGTCAATGGTTATCACGGCTGGAGTGATTTGTACGATACCGTTGTAAGTAAGATGACCATTCAGGTGGAGATGGATGGGGAACAAAAAGAACTGTCTGTGGGTCAGGCGTTTAATAAATTGTCGGACCCGAACCGCCAAGTGAGGCAGCACGTCTTTCAAAAGTGGCAGGAAGCCTGGGCCGAATCCGCCGACTTTTGTGCTGATGCCCTTAATCACCTGGCCGGGTTCAGGCTCAATCTGTACAAACACAGAGGATGGGACTCCGTACATAAGGAGCCGTTGGATATCAACCGTATGTCAGCTGAAACCCTGCAAGTGATGTGGCAGGTCATTGAGCAAAATAAAGGGATTTTTGTTCGATATCTGGAGCGCAAAGCCAAACTGCTTGGTCTGAAAAAGCTCAGCTGGTATGATGTAGAGGCTCCGCTGGAACAGACACACAGAACCATCAGTTATGATGATGCAGCCCAATTTATTGTGGAGCAATTTAACCGTTTCAGCCCCAAAATGGCAGACTTTGCGGTGCACGCCTTTGAAAACCGTTGGATCGAGGCAGAAGACAGGCCCGGCAAGCGCCCTGGAGGATTTTGCACCAGTTTTCCGGACAGCAAACAGACTCGTATTTTTATGACTTATGCAGGCACAGCGGGCAATGTCGCCACCCTGGCCCATGAGCTTGGCCATGCCTTCCATCAACATGTGATGAATGACCTGCCTCCACTCACACAGCGCTACGCCATGAACGTCGCTGAAACGGCTTCCACCTTTGCCGAATTGATTGTGGCCGATGCGGCGCTTAAACATGCCGTGGATCATAGAGAGAAATTAGCACTGCTGGAAGACAAGGTCCAACGGGCAGTGGCCTTCTTCATGAATATCCATGCCCGCTTTCTGTTTGAAACCCGCTTCTATGAGAAGCGCAAGCAGGGCATTGTCAGCGTGGAGCGTCTGAACGAAATAATGGTAGAAGCCCAAAAAGAGGCCTATTGTGATGCCCTTGGTGAATACGAACCCCATTTCTGGGCTTCTAAATTGCATTTTTATATTACCACTGTTCCATTTTATAATTTTCCCTATACGTTTGGGTATCTGTTCAGTGCAGGTATTTATGCCCGCGCCCTGGAGGAAGGACGGGGATTTGAAGAGAATTACATCGCCTTGTTGCGGGATACAGGGCGCATGCAAGTGGAGGATTTGGCCCAAAAACACCTTGGTGTCGATTTGACCAAGCCCGATTTCTGGCAAAGTGCTATCAACCTGGCCGTTCAAGATGCGCAAGCCTTTTTAGATTTGACAAGCACATAAATTTCAATTATAAATTATTAAATACAGAAAAAATGGTACAAGGATGAGTCCCTATAGGGGCCATCCTATTTGTTTTTCCAAATTAAAGGATAAAACCAGGTTTAGCATCGAAATAATAAAATAAGGAAAGTCCAGCCTCCCTGGGTACTGCCTGGGAATGCTTTTCTTAAAACATACATTGCATTAATTGAACAGAGGTGAAAGAATGACAAGGCAACCTAAACCGCGATTAGGGTATGTCTTTTATATTTCAGTCGTCATTATCACTATTTTTGTAGCCTGGGGGTTCATCCGCCCCGCCCATTTGGCTGAAACAGCCGGTCATGCGCTTGCTTTTGTCACACGAACCTTTGGCTGGTTTTATTTGTTTGCCACCTTTATCTTTTTAGCCTTTGCCTTATACCTGGCATTTGGACCGTACGGACAAATAAAATTAGGCAAAAAAGATGAAGATCCGGAATATAACTATTGGACATGGTTAGGCATGCTGTTCTCGGCCGGCATGGGTATCGGCCTGGTCTTTTGGGGGGTAGCTGAGCCGATCTATCATTACATGTCCCCTCCGGAAGGGCTTGAGGGTGAAAGCGTGGAAGCGGCCAAGGCAGCGATGCGTTATGCCTTCTTTCATTGGGGACTCCATCCGTGGGCCATTTATACCATTGTCGGTCTGGCCTTGGCCTATGCCCAGTTTAGAAAAGGGGAATCAGGTTTAATCAGTTCCACCTTCCGCCCCCTCATCGGTGACCGGGTAGACGGACCGCTCGGCATAGGGATCGATACCTTGGCGGCCATTGCCACCGCCTTTGGTGTGGCCACTTCCCTTGGTCTGGGAACGCTGCAGATCAATGGCGGTTTAAGCCATGTCTTCGGGCTGCCTAATAATACGACAATGCACTTATTGATTATTATGGTGGTCACCGTTTTATATTTGATTTCCGCCTCTACCGGTTTGAACCGGGGCATCCGCTACCTGAGTAATGTGAACATATCATTGGCTGGCTTATTACTTTTGTTTGTCTTGCTGGCCGGACCCAGTATCTTCATTTTGGAAACCTTCACGACTACAATAGGGAACTATCTGGGCAGCATCATTCCCATGAGCTTCAGGTTGACTCCTTTCACCCAGGGAGAATGGGTGGGTGCCTGGACCCTCTTTTATTGGGCCTGGTGGATCGCCTGGGCTCCTTTTGTCGGTACCTTTATCGCCCGTGTTTCGCGGGGACGGACCATTAGAGAATTTGTATCAGGGGTACTCTTGGTGCCAACGCTGATCGGGGCGCTTTGGTTTGCCACCTTTGGGGGATCTGCCCTCCATCTGGAAATGTTTGAAGGCGTGAGTGTCACACAAGCTGTCTCTGAGAGTGTAGAAGGTGCCCTGTTCTTCACTTTGGAACAGTTCCCCCTCGGATTATGGCTCAGTATCTTGGCCACTTTACTGATTATTACTTTCTTTGTCACTTCAGCAGATTCTGCTACATTCGTCTTGGGCATGCTCACGTCTCAGGGAGCACTTAACCCCAAAGTTTCAACCAAGTTCATTTGGGGAATCTTGCAATCTGGAATTGCGGGTGTGCTGTTGCTCAGCGGCGGCTTAAACGGTTTGCAAACCGCATCTATTGTGGCCGCACTGCCTTTTGCCATTATCATGCTGTTTATGGTCCTCTCCCTTAACAAGGCTCTGAAGGCTGAACTACGTGAAGAACGGCGCCGTGAAAAAATGCGCATCCGCAAGCTGGAACAACTAATCGAAGAGGAACTTGGCGTTAACCCGGATGACAGTGATCTTTCCAAAAAGTAATGCCCCCAAACCGGGCGCAAGTTTACATACTCCATCAACCCATGTTAAAGGTTCCATTATTTCTTTTCACTTTTTCTCCTTCTGGGCAAGATGTGATAAAATAAGGGCAAACGACAGAAAGAAATACAAAATACATACATGAGGAGGAAATGCCCGTGACCAAAACACTGCCTCCTGGTCAAATTGAAACAAAGAAATGGCCCATTCTGCATGAAGGCGATGTTTATCAGTTTGATGAAGAGACATGGCGGTTTAAACTGTTTGGCGAAGTTGAACAAGAGCTCACCCTTACCTATAAAGAAGTCATGGCATTGCCCAAGGTGGTGAACACGGTGGACATGCATTGTGTCACTACCTGGTCCAAATTTGATACCACCTTTGAAGGAATCCCTTTCCGAGAGTTTATGAAACTGGTCAACCTGAAACCGAATGTGCGTTATGTCCGGATTTATGGATACTTAAATGGGGATCCTTTCGGCTATTCAGCCAATCTGCCCCTTGAAGCCCTGCAAGGAGATGATGCCCTCTTTGTTTACCGCTGGAAAGATGCAGAAAATGACTGGCAAGATATTTCTCCCAAGCATGGCTATCCTTTACGCTTTATTCCACCCGCCCAGTTTTATCTGTGGAAAGGCTCAAAATGGGCCAGCGGAATTGAATTTATGACCGAAAACAAGCCTGGATACTGGGAAGTCAGAGGCTATCACATGAACGGCAATCCTTTCAAGGAGGAACGTTTTGCCGACCGCAACAACCTGCCCAGCGGGTATGGGGGCGCTGACGAGTGGAAGGACCTGTAAGTAAGGGGAGAGCCTCTTAAAGTGGATATTTTGACCATTGGTCTGTTTGAGCGCATCGGCATGCTTTTAATCGCCGCTTTCATGGTAACGCGCATGCCTTCTATCCAGTATCTCTTGGAACGGGAATTGAATTGGAAAACCGCCACAACCTACTCTCTCTTTTTCGGTTTGTTTGGCATTGGCGGGGTCATGGCCGGAATTTCCATTGCTGACGGCGAAATGCTCTACCCCATGTGGTGGCCTGTATTTGAGCCGCATGTGGCCCTGGCCCATTCTGGCAATGTCGGGGTGGTGATGGCCGGTTTATTGGGCGGCCCGGTGGTCGGGTTGGGTGCAGGATGTCTGACCGGTTTGTTCCTCCTTGTGATGGGGGGCATGACCGGTCAGGCTTATGCCGTAGCTGCTCCCTTTGTGGGTCTGTTGGCTGGCGGTGCGGCCCGTTTTTTCTCTGACGAGCGGATCATCTCCCCGGCCAAATCGTTGTTTATCGGTATGTTTGCCATGATTCTGACCATGTGTTTTATTCTTGTCTTTACCACCCCCCACGAAGAAGCGGTGCGGCTGGTCAACCATATGGGCATTCCCATGGTTGTAGCTAATAGTTTGGCTATTGCTGTGTTTACCACCATGATGCGGGCGGTATTAACCGAAAAAGAGCAAGCACAGGCGGTAGAAACGGAACGGGCGCTCAAAATTGCCGACAAAGTGCTGCCTTATATCAAACAGGGGTTGAATCAAGAAACGGCCCACATCACGGCCCATTTACTCATGAATGAGCTGCAGCCGGCTGCTGTCGCTGTGGCTGACGAAGAGCATATTTTGGCCCATATCGGACTTGGAGCCGATCATCATCCGGTCAATGTGCCGCTCGGTCCGGTGAAGGACAAACTGGATCTCTACAGTGGCCATGTGCAAGTGATCATGGACCAGGACGAGATGGAGTGTCCGCACCCGCGCTGTCCCTTAAAAGCAGCTATCTTGGTGCCCTTCCATCAGGCCGGACGGATGGCCGGCTTGATCACCTTATACTACAAACGTCCCCAGCAGATCCGTGCCGTTGACATTGTCCTTGCTCAGGGGCTGGGCAAGTTGATATCCAACCAGTTGCACCTGGCGGAAGCAGAACGGATGAAAGAGCTGATACGCGAGGCCGAGCTGAGACGTTTGCAGGCACAAATCAATCCCCACTTTTTGTTTAACACGCTGAATACCATCGTCTCACTCATCCGCACCAACCCGGCCGAAGCCCGCAAGGTGACCTTTCAACTCGCCCAATACATGCGCACCAATTTAAAGCTCCAATCCCAAACCCTTATTCCGCTAAACCAGGAACTGGAACACTTGCAGACTTATCTGGACATTATTCATGCTCGTTTTGCTGACCAACTCTGCATTGAAGTGAAAACGGATTCAAACCTGCCTCTTGTTTACCTGCCCCCCTCCACCCTGCAGCCCCTGGTGGAAAACAGCATTCAACACGGCTTAAGAAACAGACCGGAAGGGGGAAGAGTAATAATCCACATCAAAGATAAGGCTGATCACGTTGAGGTGTCGGTGGAAGATAACGGCACAGGAATCAAACCCGGTTTACTTGACAAACTGGGAAAAGTCCCTTTGTCCCATGAGGCAGGTAACGGTATCGGCGTGTATAACGTGAACCAACGCCTAATCACTTTGCTGGGCGAGTCTTCTGCCCTGCGTATTCGCAACAAGGCCGATCAGGGATGCCATATTTCGTTTGTCATTCCCAAACAGGAAGCGGGGTCTAAACCGGAGGCAAAGGGAGGTGAACAGCATGTCCATTAAAGTGATGATTGCCGAGGATGAGAAACTGGCCCGGGAAGAGCTGGCCTACTTGTTGAGCCGCTTTTCCGATCTTGAACTGGTGGCCAGTGTGAGCAATGGCAAAGAAGTGCTGGAACAATTGGAACAAACACAACCTGATGTTGTTTTTCTGGATATTCAAATGCCAGAGTTGGAGGGCATGTTTGTGGCCGAACAGCTCAGAGCCCGCAAAGAACCGCCTTTGATTGTGTTTACCACCGCTTACGATCATTATGCCGTTGAAGCCTTCCGCCTTCAGGCCATTGATTATCTGTTAAAACCTTACAAAGAGGAACGCCTGGAAGAAGCCGTCAACCGTATCCGGGCCGAAATCAAACACAGGAGACGACAACAAACACAACAATCCCCCTCCGCCAATGGCTCATTGGCTTCGGCTGACCATCCCCAGCGGGTAGGCAAATTGTTAATTGATGACGGCGAGCGAATGGCTGTGGTTGATCCTGCTTCAATCCTGTATGTGGTGCGGGAAGACCGCCAGTTAAAAATCCATACGGCTACCAAGACTTATACCTCTAAACTGACGTTACAGGAACTGGAGGAAAAACTGAGTCCCTACAATTTTTTCAGGCCCCACCGCAGTTATTTGGTTAATCTTAACTATGTACAGGAAATTACCCCCTGGTTTAACGGCGCATATAACCTAACCTTGGAGCATCACCCTAAAACCAAGATTCCGGTCAGCCGCACGGCTGCCAAAGAATTGCTCAAACGCTTACAAATATAGCAAGCCAAACAGCTTCCTGACAAGGGAGCTGTTTTTGCATTTCATCACGCCAAGTATGCATTTTATCACAGGCATGGTGCATCTCAGACTAAAATCCAACCTATACAGAATATTGACAACTATAATAAAATACACACTCAGAAAACGCTTTCAATACCTGGTTTCACAGAGGATGCATCAACTTAAGACAGCTTGCCATCAATCCTGTTGCGAAAGGGGGAGTCAGTTGGTCTATATCTTTGTGTCCATTGCCCTGATTTCATTTGTGCTGGCTTTCAAGTACAAGAAACCTTTCATTTTAGCCACGCCATTTGTTCTGTTTACCCTTTATTTCCTCTGGCAAGTGGCCATGGTCCCGTTAGGCTTTATGGAAACGATGCGTTTTATATTCAGTTTGCGTTAGTGAAAACTTCAGCCCTTTGGCTGTTAAAGCAGACTGATGTCTACACGCGTTGACAGATGATCTGCAAAGGAGGTTTGCCCATGCGAAAAATAGAGAAGCAGGTTGCCGACGCCTATTTTCGGGTTCGTTATCGTCTGATTATTTTGTACTTTATCATCTGGTTCGCTGTCTCGTTCGGCGTGGTCATGTTTGCTGAACACTTGACCCATTTTACGGTCAACGGCATGCCTTTCCACTATTTTATGGGTGCCCAGGGCGCCATTGTTGTGTTTATCGTGCTGTTATTTGTCAATGCCATTGTCAGCGACCGGATCGACAAGCAATACGGGATAGACGAAACCGCCAACGAACGGATCAGCACTGGCAAAACACTAGATCATTAATGGTAGATGAAAGGAGTATGCGCCGCTGATGGATGTACAGTTTTGGGTTTCTCTGGCCTTTATTCTAGCTTCATTTGCTTTATATATCGGTATCGCTATTTTTCAGCGATCCCGCCAAACCGCTGACTTCTATGTGGCCTCCCGCGGCGTCCCCCCCATGTGGAACGGGATGGCCATCGCCGCGGACTGGATGAGTGCCGCTTCGTTTATTGGCATGGCCGGAACGGTCATGATCCTGGGCTATGACGGCCTGGCCTATATTATGGGCTGGACCGGCGGTTATCTGTTGCTCACTTTCCTTTTGGCCCCCCAGTTACGCAAATACGGCCGCTATACGGTGCCGGAATTTATTGGTGACCGTTTTGAAAGTCATACGGCACGGGTCATTGCGGCGGTAGCCACCATGATTATCAGTTTCGTCTACATTATCGGCCAGCTGTCCGGCTCCGGTGTGGTGATCGGCCGTCTATTTGAAATAGATGCCAAGATCGGCACGCTCATCGGCATCGTCGTGATTGCCATCTACGCTACTTTTGGCGGGATGAAGGGGATTACCTGGACTCAGGTGGCCCAATATATCGTGCTGATTACCGCCTATCTGATTCCCGTTATTTTTATCTCCCTGCAGATTACTGGCAATCCTTTACCTTGGATGACTTACGGGGATATTGTCACCAAACTGGGGGAACTGGACCGGGAGCTGGGGCTGAGTGAATATTTTGCCCCCTTTCAACAAACCAACAAGGCTCAGTTTTTGGCACTGATGTTTTGTCTGATGGCCGGGACAGCTGCCTTGCCCCACGTGATTATCCGCTTTTACACCGTATCCACCATGAAAGCCGCCCGTTGGAGCGGGGCTTGGGCACTGTTCTTTATCGGCTTGCTATATTTGTCTGCTCCGGCCTATGCTGCCTTTAGCCGCTTTATCCTGATGACCCAGGTGGCCGGCCGTCCTTTGGATGACTTGCCAGCCTGGACCCAGCCCTGGATAGACACCGGACGGCTGCAAATCGCTGATTTGAACAATGACGGCATCTTGCAATGGGAAGAGATTGTCATCAGTAATGATATTGTGGTCATGGCCACCCCTGAAATTGCCAATCTGGGTGTCTTAGTGGTCGGCCTGGTGGCCGCAGGTGCCATGGCAGCAGCTCTGTCTACTGCTGCGGGTTTGCTGATTACCATCTCCTCTTCCTTTGCCCATGACATCTATTACCGGTTGATCAACCCGCAAGCCAGTGATCAGAAACGGCTGAGAATGGCCCGCATCTCCATTGCTGTTGCCACAGTGATCGCCGGTCTGATTGCCCTTGATCCGCCAGGTGTGATCACACAGATTGTCGCTTGGGCTTTCTCTATTGCAGCAGCCACTTTCTTCCCTGTGTTGGTGTTGGGGGTATGGTGGAAGCGGGCCAATGCGGCAGGGGCCATAGCCGGGATGTTATCGGGACTTGTTATCTCCATCTCCTATATCATTGCCGCCCGGTATTTCGGCTTTAGCCTCTTTGGGGTGATCGATACCGGCGCTGGTATCTTCGCTGTACCGGTTAATTTTATAGTCACTTATGTGGTTTCCAAACTGACCTCGCCTCCGTCTGCCAAGGTGCAAGAAGAGGTGCTGGATCTCCGTTACCCTGAGCAAATGACTTACCGTGATGGAGAAGTGTGGATCAATGACGGCAGCAAACCATCCGCCTAACGAACGGTATATCAACCTCATCCGTCACCACCCCCTGTTCAAGGGAGTGGATGATACCCTTTTTGAGCAGTTGATAGCCCACTGCCAATTGTTATCCTATGACAAGCAAGAGATGGTGCTCCATTCCAAAACGGAGCGGGAAAGTTTGTTATTGATTCTGGAAGGAAGCGTCGAAGTTTTCGTCTCAGGGCCAACCGCTGCCAAGGAAGAGGTATTGGAAATTTTACAGGCTGGGGATCTGATCGGTCTGTCTTCCATTGCCCATTTTCTCGGTGAACCGCCCCATGTCAACAGCCAGCACAACGTGGGTGTGAGAAGTATTGAACCCACCCACTGCCTGGAAATTCCTTTTCATGTACTGGAAAAACGGTGGCCGGATGAAGAAGTGCGCCATTACCTGCTCCGCCAGTCTGGTCAGGCAAATGGCAGCTGAACATCAGGTGCAGGGATCCACGGTTGGTTTGTGGATGAGCCCCAACCCGCTGACCATCACCAGTGACAGCTATTATTACCAAGCTTTGGCCATATTTTTAACGGAAAACATTAAACACTTGCCCGTCACCAAAAACGGCCGGGTAATCGGCATGTTAACCCTTGCTGACCTGATGCGCAAGAAAAACCGCGGTTTGTTTGATTCTATCCAAGCCATTGAAAAGGCGGAGGCCAGTCAGCTAAGTCAAATCAAAGAGGGGATATACTTGGTCTTTGCCAGCTTGCTGCAGGATGGTTTGCCAGCCATCCATATCACCGATGTGCTCACCACTTTATATGACCGCTTGGTGCAACATTGCCTCCGGCTGGCCGAATCAGACCTGGAGAATGAAGGGCTGGGAGAACCGCCAGTTCCCTATTGCTGGTTTCACATGGGCAGTTCAGGGCGGAAAGAGCAGTTTTTGCTGACCGATCAGGACCATTTTCTGGTCTATCAGGACCTTGAGCACCTGACCAAAGAAGAACAGGAGAAGACCAGGCAATATTTTGCCCAACTGACCCGAGCAGTGGTCGGCTATTTAGAGCAGGCTGGTTTTAGCCGCTGCCAAGGTGGGATGATGGCCACTAATCCTGCTTGGAGAGGTTCACTCTCCTATTGGCAGCAAGTCTTGCGGAAGTGGACCTTGCACACCACCAATACCACATTGATTAAGGCACACAATTTTCTTTCCTTCCGCTTGGTACAAGGAGGCCAGCAGCTTTATGAACAGTTTTTAGCCCTCGTTAAGCAGGAATTGAAACGGTCCAGTGTGTTTCTGTACCGTATGGCAGCACTTGAAAGGGAACAATCTGTACCTGCTTTGCATCATCCTATCCGTGCTTTTTTCCGGTTAGCTAAAAAGGAGATTGATCTAAAGAAAGAAGCGTTATTCCCATTCCATCATGCTTTGCACATTTTGGCCCTGTCCCATGGGGTCTATGAGGGGACGCCAGTGGAGAAAATTGAGCAGCTGGTGATGTTGATTCATTTTGGGATGTGAGCCTATGTTTTGGAAGCGCAAGAAACTGCCTTTTAATTTTATACAACCTGTACCCTTGTCTACACCGCTTGAGCAGTTATCGTTTGCGGTGGTCGATACGGAAACGACCGGCTTGGCTGTTCACCGTCAGGACCGCTTGCTGGAGTTGGGGGCGGTCATTGTCCAGGACAATCAGGTGACAGATCACATTTTTCACCAACGGGTAAATCCCGGGTGCCAGATCCCACAACCGATCCAAAAGCTAACCGGGATCAAGCCAGAGGATGTGCATGGGGCACCCGATGCTGTGACAGCCATTGAGCGGTTTTTTCAATTTTTGAACCGCTTTGAAGGAGCGGGTTGGGCCGGCTTTCACCTCAGCTTTGACCTGACGGTGTTAAAGCAAGAGTTAAAGCGGAAGCAGTATGCCTTTGACAGGCCGCCAAGCCTTGAGCTGGTGCATCTCGTGCGTCTGTTCAACCCCTCAGCCAGCCTAAAGTCACTGGAAGAGTTAGCCCAAAACTGGCAAGTTCCTTGCTTCAAGCGACACACTGCAGTGGGAGATGCCTTAACCAGCGCTTATCTGTTAACCCGGCTGATCGAACACTGTCTTGACCGGGGCATCTGTACCTGGGGTGATTTGATACAGGCTTTAGAGCAGAAGCAGGAACAGTTTGCCTGACGGGGTATCATGTACTTATGGGGCATAACATGGACCACCAATCATACATTTAAATAAAAGAGACAACCTTAAGCACCCCATTCTGTTTCCGGGAGAGAACAGAAAAATGAATAAAGTGAGAACCTATGGCCTGTTAACCATTGGTGGTCTTATGCAAGGACTGGCTATGGCTGTTTTTCTGTTTCCCCATGCCATCCCTTCCGGTGGAGCGGCGGCTATTGCAGTCCTGATGCAATACCTGCTGGCGATCCCCTTTGAGTACACCCTGTGGGTTGTTAATTTTGGCTTGCTTTCCGTGGCCATGAAATGGCTGGGCTATACCAGTGCCATACGCACCATGTACGCTGTTTCCGTGGCCTCTGTCACCATCAATCTGTCCTCTGGTTATTTCCATTGGCCTTTCGTCTATTTGTGGCTGGACTTGCTGTGGGGAAGCCTCCTGTTTGGGTTGGGGGTCGGACTGCTGCTCCGGCAGGGGGCTACCAACGGCGGCATGGTGATTTTGGCCCTGATTATATCCATTTATAAAGGCTATGCACCCGGCAAAGTGATGTTTTGGATCAATGCCACCATCTTTCTGATTACAGCAGTGGTCATTGAATGGAGCATTATTGTTCTGGCCCTCCTCTGCCAGTGGTTGTCCACCCGTATCATCGACTTGATCTATAAAGCCGATCTGGTTAGCCGCTTATTGGCTTTTTTCACCGCTCTGGCCTGGCGCAGACGCTGACAAGGACAACATATATTCCCCTCCTCTTGAGCATATCTTCAAACAGAGGAGGGTGAACTGAGATGAAAAAACGATTCCCCATTTTGTTGGTGTTGCTCAGCGCGAGTATGGTGTTTGCTTGGGCGGGCTGTGCAGGTGAAACAGACACTTCAGCCTATCCCCGCAAGGCGATTCAATTGATTGTGTCCTACTCTCCCGGAGCAGCCACTGATACACAAGCACGGATATTGGCCAAATATGCTAACCAATATCTCGGCCAAGAAATGGTGATTGTCAACCGGCCTGGGGGCGGCGGCCAGGTGGGTTGGAACTATTTTGCCTCCGTTGACCCAGACGGCTATACCCTCACCGCCTATAATTTACCCCATGTGATTACACAACCGATGGTTTGGGAAACGGCTTATCAGCTGGATACCTTCGAACCCATTGTCAACTGGGGCTGGGATCCCACTGTGTTTGCCGTCAGAAATGACAGTCCTTTCCAATCATTGGAGGATTTACTGGACGCCGTCCGCCAATCACCTGGTACGATTACCATCGGACATGCCGGAAAATTTGTCGGTCAACACCTGGCCATCCTTTTATTGGAACAGGAAGCAGCAGTCCAGTTTGAAGATGTGGCCTTTAACGGCGCAGCTGATGCCTTGGCAGCCTTGCTGGGTGGGCATATCCAAGTCGTTTCTGGCAATCTGTCGGATATGTATCGCCAAGGGGACCAAATACGTATTTTGGCTATTGCGACAGAAGAGCGGCATCCATACACCCCGGAAGTGGCTACCTTTGCTGAACTAGGGTATCCCTCTGTAATCATGAGTACGGACCGGGGGATTGCTGCCAAGGCGGACACACCAGACGAAGTGATCGCTAAACTGGAAGAGGATCTCCTGAACCTACTGCATGATGAAGATTTCCAAAAGGAAATGGCTCAAGCGGGGGCTGACTTACTCATTATGAACCGTGCCGATCTGCTGGAAGAGTTTAAACACCGCCAAACCCTATATTCTGAACTGTTGGAGAAGATCACCATCCGCTAAACAAACCTGCAGGCAGCGGCACACGGATTAAAGCGCCAAAGACGAGGTACAGCACCAGGGTAAATGAGGCAGAGACCACAAGAATGCGTAAATAATCAGCCTGTTTGTGTGTATACAGATAGACAAACAGTGGAACAGACACCATTAACAACAACACTTGCATATAAAAGCCCAACACCGGCATGAGCAGGCACACCACACTGATAAACAGCGCAAACAACCCAAACATCAGCCGGTACCGCTGACATGGCTTCTGCCGTTTAAAAGACCAGGACGCTTCACCAGCCTGCCCCTCAGCATGGGCCACAGGGTGGGACGGCCGGACTTTCCAGACCGACAAGGCCAGGGTGAGTAAGATCAGACTGATCAGGACCATATTCCATGTTCCACTGACAAAATACAAGATGGCTGAACCCTCTGCCTGGCCGATTTGCAAGCCCTGCAACAGCCCTACCTCGGCTATGGGACCTAAAATAAACCCCAGTGCAATGGGGGCTGGCGAAAAACCGAACTTAGCCAGCACATGCATCCCCAGGCCAATGACAACCATGACATATACATCAAAGAGGTTGTTTTGCGTGGCATAGACCCCGATAATACTGAAGGATAAAATGACAGGTGCCATAAAATAGCGGGGAATATAGGCCAGTTTACTTACTAATCCAATGGAGGCTAACCCCAGGACCAGCAATATCACTTGAGCCAACAGCATGCCATACAAAAACGAATAAGCCACTCCGGCATGTTCCACAAACAAATTTTGCCCTGGCCAAATCCCGTGAATTAATAAGCCGCCCAAAAAAATAGCCGCCGTAGGAGAGCCGGGAATCCCCAGCATAAGTAGAGGAATGAGTGAACCACCCACCATGGCATTATTGGCACTTTCCGCACTGATTAAGCCTTCTTTGTGTCCGGTACCAAAGCGCTCTTTATCACGTGAAAAACGGCGGGTTTCGTTATATGCGACCAGACTGGCCATATTGCCCCCCGCTCCAGGCAAAATTCCCACCAGGGCACCGATGACGCTGCCAATCCCCAGCGCCTTCGGATGCCGGCACACCACTTTAAAAGATTGCCAAACTGAAGACCGGCCTGTGAGCACTTTATCCTGCACTTGCTCCCCTTCGCGAATCAACTTTTCAATCAGCCGCAGGGCCTGGGGGAACGCAAACAGCCCGATCAACATGCTCACAACATGAATGCCCCCCACAAGCGACTCCAGGCCAAAAGTGAAGCGGGGGGTTCCGCTAAACACACTGATGCCAATCAAGGACAACCAAATGCCTACTCCTGCGCCGGCAAGACCCTTCAGCAAAGAACCAGATGAGATCGCGGCGATAACCGACAGGCCAAACACGGCCAACCAGAAGCTTTGTGCCGGACCAAACTGCAAAGAAAAAACAGCCAGCTTAGGGGCAAACAGCAGGAGCAATACCATGCCAAACATTCCGCCAATGGCAGAAGAGATCGTGGCCAACTCTAAAGCTTGCCTGGCCTGGCCAGCTTTGGCCAGCGGATAACCGTCCATGGCTGTGGCGATAGAAGCCGGTGCGCCCGGGACATTAAACAAGATGGAAGGGATGGCTCCGCCATAAACACTGCCGCAGTAAATGCCTCCCAAGAGCAACAACCCATAATCAGGTGGCAATGAAAAAGTAAACGGGATGCACAACGCCACACCCATTGTGGGTGTTAAACCAGGCAAAGCTCCCACTAAAATCCCCAGCAATACGCCGCAGGCAAGAATAAGCAAAGATTCTAACTCCAGAATGTGAAGGAGATACTCCATAACAGCAATCCCTCATTTCCATAGCGTCTGGAAATAAGGTATTCATTCCGCCCAGGAAAGGTGCCTATTGACCACGCTTATGACTTTTGTTCTTCCTCCAGGTTCATCTCCCGGCCTCCAACACATAACGTCATATATACATCCAGGTCGGGCTTCAGTTTGGACATGCCGTTAATATAAGGTTTAATCACATCCTTAAAATCTTCAGCAACTCCATCAGCCTGGCAATGGCCCAACACATACATTTTCTGTTGGTTGACGATGAAGGTGAGATAGCCCACCGCCTCGTGCTTATGGTTCACGACATTTAAAATATGGGCGTCTTCGGTGACAAGTTCAGGGGAAAGATAAATTTCCATGCCAAGTCCTCCTTACAAGTGGTTACAACCGGTTACTCAACAGGTTGGATTTTTTTAAACAGTGTGCTTCTCGGTTCTTCCGCAGTCTCTTTTTTAGCCACACGAACAGTAAATAAAATCAGCAGTGCCGTAAGCAATGTGAGGCCTGCCGTACCCAAAAACATGCCTGTCCGTGACCAAGCCATCAACCAGCCAAAAACAGGAGGGCCAAGGGCAACACCCAAAAAGCGGACCGAACCGTACAACGAAGTGACAAACCCCCGGCGGGCCTTGCCCACCGCACCGGTAATGAAACGGTTGAGGCAAGGCAGCACCATACCTGTCCCCACGCTGCTCAATAATAGAATACCCATAAATAGATACAGATTGGTAAAGAAGACCAGCAAGGCGAACGAAACCGTCATCAGCATCAGGCCTGTTACAATTAAGGATTTCATTAACTGTTGATTTTCCTTAATCAAACTTCCTGTGAGATAAGCTGTGGTGAGCATGACCAGCAGGGGAATCGCGAGTACACTTCCTTTCAGCACTCCGTTTACCTCGTATGTTTTTTCCAGCACATCAGATAAGTAAAAGAGGATGCCAAACAAGGTAAACAGACAGACAGCCCCGGCCAAATACGTGCTAAACAGCCAGCGTCCCTCATGTTTAAAAACCGTCAGCAGCCCTTTCAAATATTGGCCAAAAGGAAGGGCAGCTGCTCTATTGGCTTGCTCTTTCACAAAAATCCAGGTTAAGACCAGAGAGAAGAGACTAAAAAGTGGATAGGCAAAAAAAACCGCATACCAGAATATAAGTGCCAACACCGCTCCAAGAATGGGGGAAATCACTTTGCCAAACGCATTGGAGGCCTCAATTAACCCCAATACTTTGCTCTCTTGTGCCCCTTTAAACAGGTCGCCAGTCAACGCCATGGCAATCGGTGTGGTACCAGCCGCACCTATGCCCTGCATAATCCGACCGCCCAAGATCAAAGTGTAGGCTTTGCCGGCAAACAACAGGGGGGCAATGCCTGCTAAAAGGCCACCCAGGGCATACAGGATTAAAGCAGGAATAATCACAGCTTTGCGCGAAAAATGATCAGATAAATAGCCGAAAACAGGAATAAAGACCGCTCCGGCAATCGAAAACACACTAATGGTCAGGCTGACCTCAAATTGCGTGAGATCTAAGGCAGAGCGCATCTGTGGTAAAATGGGAATCAACATGGAGTTGCCAAGCGTCATAATCATTGGAATGGAAGCAATGGCCATAACGGTCCACCCGGTCAAATGTTGCTTAGTCAAAAGGGAATGCTCCTCCCTAAATAAATTTTAGACGTCCATATTTTTAGCCAACGCCGCAAGACCTATGCGTAGGTGACCATTGTTTCCTTAAAGGGGGATTTTTTGAGCATGATGGAGCGGAAAAAACGGTGGCAAGTAACCTTGACCTTATTTTTCTTTTTATATTTTATCTCCCTTCCGCTGTTGATCATTCTGGCTCCTTCGGTGATGTCCGTTACGGTTATGGGACCGCTCTCACTGGCCTGGGTGATGGCCTTGTCCCAGTTTGTCATGATTGGCGGAGTATCTATTTTTTACTATTATTTGATGAAAAAGCTGGAGTCGGAAGGGGAGCAGCCATGAATATAACCGCCTTTGTCTTTTTTGTGGCCATCATTGTTGGTACGCTTCTCATTACATACTGGGCAGCCAAGAAAACATCATCGACCCATGAATACTATGCGGCAGGAAGTCAGTTGACCGGGGTGCAAATCTGGCTTTAATCTTCGGCACCGCCGGTTTACCCCATATTTTGATCCGCTGTTTAACCGTTAAAGACGCCCCTGCCGTACGGCAATCGGTCATTTCGGCCACGTTTGTGATGGGCTTCTTCTACTTCATGACAATTCTGCTTGGTTTTGGGGCGGTCCTCATCGTCGGCTACGAACGTTTGCTGGCCCTTGATCCCTCAGGAAATATGGCCGTGCCCTTGCTGGCCTATACCCTGGGTGGTGATTTTCTGATGGCTTTTATTGCTGCCATTGCTTTTGCCACAATCCTGGCCGTGGTTTGCGGAGTGGTGATCGCCGCTTCAACGGCCTTTGCCCATGATTTTTACCGGCATGTGTTGTGCCGGGGATATGCCACGGAAAGGGCACAAATGTGGGTGGCCAAATGCGCCGCCATCGGCGTGGCCACCCTGTCCATTGTACTCTCTATTGGTCTGCAAAGGCTGAATGTTGCCGTCATCGTCTCACTTATTTTTTGCATCTCTGCTTCGGTTAACTTTCCTGTGTTGCTGTTGACCATTTATTGGCGCAAGTTTACAGCCGTTGGGGCTGTTTGCGCCATGCTGACCGGATTAATTTCTTCCGTTGGATTCTTGGTGTTAAGCCCCCATTTGAGTGAACTGTTTAGCGGATTCAACACTGGCGGTTGGATCTCCCTTAACAACCCAGGCATAATGACCATTCCGCTAAGCTTTGCTGCTGCTTATGCTGGTTCCAAACTTTCACGCCACTTGGTGGATGAGGACCATTTTGAAGCGGTTGCCTATCTGGCCCATACGGGGGTTAAACAGAATCGCTCTTAGCCTTATGCTGATCTTGGGCCTCTATCTGATCGTGAATGGAGACTGGTGGCTTGCTTTGACTATGCACCATCAGGTTAGCGCGCTTCAATTTTTCATCCACATAACCGGTACCCAGTAAAACACCCGACGCTATAAAGATAAAGCCAAATATTTGAGACAATAGCAGGGGCTCACCCAGAAACAGAAAAGCACTGACCAAGGCAAAAAAAGGGACCAGATTGTTAAAAACAGCCGCCTGGCCTGCTCCGATTTTGTTGATGCCCATGTTAAACAGCACATGACCCAGTGCAGTGGCAATAATGGCCGAAGCAAAAAAGACCAGCCAAATCCACCATGACCCTTGACTGAATGTGTCCAAGCCATGGGGTTCCACCCATAAGCTAAAAGCAAATAACATCACAGAACCCGCTAACAGCATCACAGCGGTCATTTCACCGGCTGAGAGGGTAGCCGTCACCTTTTTGATCAAAATAAAGCTGAATGCCTGGGAAGCCATAGCCAGCAAAATAAAAAGATCCCCGGTGGAAATCGTCCCCAGTCCTCCATTGTTTTGCAACACCACAAACGCGACCCCGATAAAACCGCAACAAATGCCCAACAATCTTAACCAAGTCATCCGGTCATGCAGAAAGATCATGGCCAGAATAGATGTCGTCAGGGGAAGCATGCCCAGAATAAGGGCAGCGTTGGAAGCGGTAGTTTGGGCCAGCCCCAGAGCCAAAAATGAATGATGGCCAACCACTCCAAACACGGTGGCCAGCAGCGTGTAACCCCATTCCTTTTTGTTTAACCAGCGTAAATCTTTAAGAAAATAGAGCACGATAAATAAAGAAACTCCGGCCACAAAAATGCGGACAGCCTGCATCGTTACCGGAGCGAAAGCTTCAACCAAGAGTTTGAGGGCCACAACATTCAGCCCCCAGATCAGCATCACTATCACCAATAAAACATAAGTCAACACCGGTGACAGTCTTATCCCTCCTCTTCACCTGGAATTTGAGACCAGCAGCACCCCGCCGATGATAAACAGGGCGCCGTTGAATTCACCAGCGTGGCGTTGATCGACGTGGTATATTGCAGGGCAATGTAAAGCAAGGTGTTAAATCCGGCAATACCTGTCAAAGACAGGCAGAGTATCAGCAGCCAATGTTGCTGGAACAACCGGTAATGCCGCCAAAGCTCTTGCCAGGCAAACGGCAAGAAAATCATAAAGGCCAACAGCCAGCGGATCAGCGAAAAATGAAAAGGCGGGACGGTTTGCACAATCACCCGTCCCAGTACAAAATTACTGCCCCAAAACAAGGGGGCTAAAACCAGCAAGATATAGGGATGCTGTCCGGCATAGGCCAGTGAACGGTCCACAACCTGTTTCATCTGGCCTCAGTCCTTAGGAAACACATCGCTGACCATTTCCCATTCATGGATCTCACAACCGCGGGCGCCGTGAAGCACATAGGGGTCATTCTCGGCATAGCTTTTCGCTTCCTCCAGTGAAACGGCCTTGTAAATGACCAATCCTCCTGTCCCGTCAGTGAAACGCCCATTGGCGATGATTTTACCTTCTTTTCTTAATTTTTCCAGATAAGCCAGGTGCTCTGGCCGGTAAGTTTGGCTTTTTTCCTGATCTTTCATGGGCAAAAACACGGCAAAATATTTCATGCTGCCACCCCTCTCATTATAATGACTGGTTATTTTTTCCCTGGATAAATTTATACATGCTGGACATATCTTCTGTAGCATAGCCGCTCGATTTGGCTTCCCTGAGCAGCTCATTGACCTGCTGGCCGACTGGCAAGTTCAGATTCTTTTTCTCCGCCAGCTCTTGCACCAGATTGGTGTCCTTGTGGAGCAGCTCCAGGGCAAACCCCGGCTCGTAATTATCCTTGGCAATAAACTGGGTATAGTGACGCTCAAAAATGCGGCTTTGGGCAAAGCTGTTATTTAAGATGTCAAACACCTTGTCAAAAGGCAAGCCCAACGCTTTGGCCAACACCAGCGCTTCGCTGACAGCCTGGGTATGGATGCCCACCATAAGCTGGTTAATCAATTTGACCGCGGAGCCCGAACCGCTCGGGCCCACATAATAAATGTTTTTGCCCATCACCTCAAGCACGGGCTTCACTTTGGCAAAAACCTCTTCTTTGCCACCTACCATAATACTTAATGTTCCCGCCTCTGCACCTGGAGGGCCTCCACTGATGGGGGCATCTAAAAAGTCGATATTTTTCTCTGAAGCTGCTGCATAGATGTTCTGGCTGAGATCCGGGGAAACAGTGCTGAAATCGATGGCCACCAATCCTGGATGTCCATTGGCCAGGATGCCGTCATCTGCAAAATAGACGTTGTGCACATCTTCCGGCAAGGGCAGGCAGGTCATGATCACATCTGCTGTTTGGGCTAGTTCGGGCAGGGAGAGACCCACCTTTCCTCCTGCCTGGGCGAACAGCTCTTCCTTTCCTTTGCTGCGGTTCAAACCATAAACGGTATCATACACCTTGACCAAATTCTTAGCCATGGGCAGGCCCATATTGCCCAGCCCCACAAAAGCCAGCTTCACCGGTATCCCCCCTATAAGCCAATGGCCACATATTTGGTTTCCAGGAAAGCTTCGATGCCTTCATAACCGCCTTCCCGTCCCATACCGCTTTCCTTCATGCCTCCAAACGGCGCCTGCACAGCCGACGGGACACCATCGTTCCAGCCCACAATGCCGTACTCCAGCTTTTCTGCCACTTTGATACCCCGAGCCACATTTTGGGTAAACAGGTAAGCGGCCAGTCCGTAAGGGGTATCATTGGCCAGCTGGACCGCTTCCTCCTCTGTGTCCACTTTTTGCACCGGTGCAACAGGTCCAAAGGTTTCTTCCTTCATCACCAGCATCCCATGATGGACATCCCTGAGCACCGTTGGCTGGTAAAAATAAGCCTTTTCTCTTGTAAAACCAAACCCGCCAGCCACCGCTTGCGCGCCTTTGGCTACCGCATCTTGGACATGTTTTTCTACTTTTTCATAAGCTTCGCGATTAATCAGCGGCCCGATTTGGACCCCTGTTTCAAAACCGTTGCCCACTTTTAATTGCTTCGTCTTCTCTGCTAATCTTTCGACAAAGGTGTCATAGATTCCTGCTTGGACGTAAATGCGGTTGGCACACACGCACGTTTGGCCGGTATTGCGGAATTTGGAAGCGATGACACCCTCCACTGCTTGATCCAGGTCAGCATCGTCCAACACAATAATTGGGGCGTGTCCGCCTAACTCCAGGGAAAGTTTTTTCACTTGTCCGGCACTTTGTTCAATTAATTTTTTCCCGACCTCAGTTGAGCCGGTAAAGGTCACTTTTCTCACTTTGGGGTTGGTCATGATTTCTTGGGCAATCACGCTGGAAGGGCCGGTCACCAGATTAAGCACTCCAGCAGGAATACCTGCTTTTTCAGCTAGTTCCATCAGTTTAACCGCCGTAAGCGGCGTCTCACCGGAAGGTTTGATCACCATTGTGCACCCTGCCGCCAAAGCCGGGCCCAGTTTGCGCGTCAGCATGGCCGCTGGGAAATTCCAGGGCGTAATGGCTGCCACCACGCCTACAGGCTGTTTCCAGACCTGCATCCGCTTGTGAGGCAAATGGGATGGAATGGTGCGCCCATAGATCCGCTTGCCCTCTTCAGCAAACCATTTGATAAAATCAGCGGCATAGACAACTTCGCCTTGGGCCTCAGGCAGCGGTTTGCCCATTTCCAAGGTAATCAGCCTTGCCAGTTCTTCTTTATGCACCATGATTTGCTGATAGTACTGTTCCAAATAGGCCGAGCGTTCATGGGCTGTTAAGGAGGACCAGGATTCAAAAGCCTGGTGGGCCGCTTCAATCGCTTCGGCTGTCTCCTTGGCCCCTGCCTTAGGCACTTCTCCGACCAGCTCCCCAGTGGCCGGGTTATAAACCTTAATTTTGTCCAACTCCTGTCCGCGCCACTTTCCGCCAATATATAACTGTCCTTCAACCGGTGTCCGGGTTGGCATCATCATCATCCTTTCTGTTGGTTTATACTTATATTACCTGTTTTTTTATTATACCAAATGATCCGACAGTTAATAAAAGACAGAAGGATGGATCATGAATTCTTGTTAACGTTTAATGTTCATGTTGAGGTACTGTTCCGGTGATTCCACATACTTACCTTTGTTCATGTTCACCATAAAGTAAATCCCCAAGATCCACCAGCCGACAATGATCAACCACTCATAGGGCCAAACCAAAGCGGAAGGCATGCCAGGCAAATAGAGCAGAATAAACCCGAAGCTCAACACAAGGGCAATCCAGCCAATCACTGTAGAACGGCCGGCTTTAAACGGGCGCTCCATCTCCGGTTCTTTCTTGCGCAAGGCTAGAAAAGCCAGCGCCACCATGAAATAGGCCATCACAATGGCTAATCCGCCCGCATCCACCAGCCAGACCAGCATAGGCCGCCCCAGCAAAGGACTGAGCGTGGCCAAAATACCAATCATCAAAATGGCGTTGGAGGGAGTTTTGTACTTGGGATGCAAATGTCCCAGCCAGGCCGGAAGCATACCAGATTTAGCCATAGCATAAATGACGCGGCTCCCCCCAATGATAAACGCATTCCAGCTGGTCATAATTCCGGCAATACCACCCAAGATCAAGATTTTGGCAAACAATTCAGAACCGAACACTGCCCCCATGGCATCCGCAGTAGCGAGCGAGGCATTTTCCAGACTATCTGGACTTAAGGCCATACCTACCCCAAAAATAATAGCCAAATACCAAGCTACAGCACACAATACCGCCACAATCAAAATTTTGCCAATCGACTTAAAAGGAATATTCATTTCTTCAGCCGCTTGCGCAATCACGTCGAAACCGACAAACATGAACGGGGTCATAATGGCCACAGCCATGATTCCGGCCGCGCCTCCCACAAACAGAGGTTGCAAGTTAGCAGCATCCCCGTTGACTGAGGAACCAAAAATGAGCATTAATCCAACTACAGCTAAAATTAAAGTGAGCACCATCTGCACGATCGCTGCCGGCTTAATACCCATATAGTTTATCACGGTGACAAAAACAGAGCCGGCCATCCCCACAATGACCCAGGAGAAGTAGACATCCCAACCGGTAATGGTCCACAGATAACCCACCTGATAGTTTGGGAAAAGGTACTCTATTACTGTGGGCAAAGCCACTGCTTCAAAGGCGACCACAGAAATATATCCCAAAGCAATGGACCAGGAGGCAACAAAGGAAGCCTTTGCCCCTAGCCCCCGTAAAACATAAATGTGTTCTCCTCCTACCTGGGGCATGGCTGAGGCTAGTTCAGCATAGGTTAAACCGACAAAGACGACCATGACACCGCCGATCAGGAAAGCCAGCATGGCCCCCAGGGTTCCCCCAGAAAGGATCCAGGTTCCCGACAGAACCACCCAGCCCCAGCCAATCATGGCCCCAAAGGCCAGAAACAACACATCAGCCCGTGTCAGCACACGGTTAAACTGAGCAGTTTGTTTAGACATACTGCTTCCCTCCTACAGCCGCGGCAATACTCTCCTCCAGAATCGTCAGCCCTTCCTGCAGCTGATTATCAGTAATAACAAGGGGCATAAGTAAACGCAACACATTGCTGTACAATCCAGCGCTTAAGGTGAGCACACCTCTCTGGTTGGCCTCAGCAACAATTTGGGCGGTCAGTGCTTTGTCCGGTTCCTTCGTTTTTCTGTCCTTGACCAGCTCTATGGCGCACATGGCCCCAAGACCCCGAACATCACCGATACATTCAAACCGCTCCTGCCACGCTTTGAAGCGTTCAAGCACCTGTGCTCCGATCTCTTCCGCGCGTTGATTTAATTTTTCTTGTTCAATAATTTCCAAAACAGCCAAAGCGGCCTGGCAACCGAGCGGACTGCCGCTGTACGTTCCCCCCAACTCTCCCGGTTCTGCTGCATCCATTATCTCCTTGCGTCCAATGACACCGCTTAAGGGCAGCCCGGCAGCTAATGATTTGGAGACGGTAATCAAGTCAGGAACTACCTCAAAATGGTCCATAGCAAAATAACGTCCGGTACGTCCAAAACCGGTTTGAATCTCATCGGCCACAAAGACAATGCCATACTTTTGGCACAGCTTATAAACTCCCTGGACAAAACGTTTGCCCGGTACAATAAAGCCTCCCTCACCCTGAACGGGTTCCATGACCACACAGGCAATGGTCTCAGGAGCAACGTCTGCCACCAAAAACTGTTCAAATGACGCTAACATCCATTCTTCATAGTCGGCTTCACTCATCCCGTCCGGACGGCGATACGGGTACGGATAAGGAGCTTTATACACCTCTGGGGCAAACGGTCCAAATCCAAACTTGTAAGGTTTCACTTTACTGGTCATGGTCATTGTCATCAACGTTCTGCCATGAAAGCCACGGGTAAATGAAACAACCCCTTGTCGGCCCGTATATTTCCGGGCCAGTTTAACAGCATTCTCCACCGCTTCAGCGCCGCTGTTTAAGAGCAGCACTTTTTTCTCATGCTCTCCGGGAGCCAGCTGACACAATTTCTCCGCCAAGGCAATATAAGGCTCATACATTATCACGTTGAATCCGGTATGAATATACCGGTCAATTTGGTCATGGAGCGTTTCCTTCACCTTCGGGTGACAGTGGCCTACATTTAAGGTGCCAATTGCACCCGCAAAATCGATAAACCGGTTGCCGTCCACATCGGTAATTAAAGCCCCTTCGGCCTGAGCTACAAAGGTAAGCGCACTGTTGCTTACACCCCTGGCTACATAGCGGTTACGCTTATCTAACAATTCTTTCG
This sequence comes from Caldalkalibacillus thermarum, assembly GCF_014644735.1. Taxonomy (NCBI): domain Bacteria; kingdom Bacillati; phylum Bacillota; class Bacilli; order Caryophanales; family Bacillaceae; genus Caldalkalibacillus; species Caldalkalibacillus thermarum. The sequence continues at coordinate 88,463 of NZ_BMKZ01000006.1, forward strand.
CTTTAGGACCCGGAATCGGATGAATTATTTGGGTATAACGGTTCATGCTATCCCTCCTGACGGAAATTTAATTTGCGAACTATTTAGAAAAAGAAGACATGAGCCATTATGGCCACAACCGGAAGAGTGATCAAGGTTCGTTCAATAAAGATGATGACCAGATCCAGAAAAGTAACAGGGAGATTAGAGCGCAAAATCAAAATCCCGATCTCTGACATATAGATCAACTGTGTCAGGGACAGACAGGCAATTACAAAGCGGGTCAGTTCACTTTCAATGCCGCTGCCTATCACTGCCGGGAGAAACATATCGGCAAAACCAACCACCAGGGCTTGGGCAGCCTGAGCAGCTTCAGGAATTTGCAAGAGATTTAAAATTGGAATTAATGGATAAGCCACATAGTGAAAGATGGGGGTATATTCAGCAATGATCAGCGCAAGCGTACCTAAAAACATCACCAGCGGCAACAAACCAAACCAAATGTCCAATACATTGCCGATTCCTCTTTTGACCATTTCTCCAGCACTTTTAACCTGGGCCGCTTTTTCTAGTGCCTTCTCTAACCCCCATTTGACATAAGAGACCCCTTCTGGGACCTGTTCATCAATTTGCTTGCCCACTGGCTCATAATACGTATCCTCCTTACGGGACAAAGGAGGAATTCGGGGCATAATGATCGCTGCTATTACCCCTGCCACTACGACGGTCACATAAAATGGAACAAACATATGACCCAAGCCTATAAAGTTGATCACCACCAAACTAAACGCAATCGAAGCAATGGAAAAATTGGTGGCGATGACGGCCGCTTCCCGTTGGCTGTAAAAGCCGCCATCATATTGTTTCATGGTGACCAAAACACCAACCGTTCCACTTCCCATCCAAGAAGCCAAACAATCGATAGACGAACGTCCGGGAAGCGTAAACAACGGTTTCATCACTCTGCGCAACAGAGTACCGATAAACTCCATTAAACCAAACTCAATCAACAAGGGTAACAACAGGCCGGCAAACAGAAACCAAGTCGTTAAAACCGGAATAAGATCATACAAGACAACACCACCTGTATAATCTGACCATATAAACTCTGGCCCAACTTGATAAAGGGTCATCACACCGAAGCTGAAACCAAAAATGCGCATCACCAGCCAAAAGGGGCCAACATCAAACAATCCTTTCCAAAAGGGACTGTTCAGCACCAAAGCAGGCTTAAATACCTTGGTTAAAATGCCAAGCACAGCTGACATTCCCAGCACAACAACCATAAATTCAGACAGGTGATCAGCAAACAGATTTTGAACATAACTGGCCAGGATTCCCACACCAATGGTAATTTGACCCTCATATTTAATAGGTGTCAGAAAGAGTAAAATACCAAAAATGGAAGGGATTATGAATTTCCAATATTCCGTCTCTTTAGACTGTGTTGACATTTGAGGCGTCATCTCTTTGGGTTCCATCATTTTTTACCTCCTTAATGGGTGTGTGAGCCCTGTTTATCAGGGCTCACTTCTGACCTCACAAGCCGTAATGGCTTCTTCCAGGACCCTTAACCCCTCGTCAATCTGCTGGCGATTAATCGTTAATGGTGGCATCATCCGGATCACCTCACCAGCATTTCCACATAAGTAGAACAATACGCCTGATTGCAAAGCACGGTTCAAGATGTTTAACACCCGCTTTCCGTCCGGCTGGCCGCTCACCGGGTCTTGTATTTCAATCCCGATCATTAATCCGATCCCCCTCACATCGGCAATGGAGGAATATTTCTCCTGCATATGCCTCAACTTTTGTAAGGCATAATGCCCCATCTGTTTGGCGTTGTCCAAAAGCTGTTCCTCCTTCATCACCTTTAGTGACGCCAAAGCCGCTGCACAGGCCAGCGGATTTCCCCCGAATGTGGTTCCATGGGTGCCGAGTGGCCATTGTTTCATCAACTTTTCAGAGGCAACTGTGGCACTCAGTGGCAAACCGGCCGCAATCCCTTTGGCAATGGCCATAATATCAGGCTTGACTCCAAATGTCTGAGCAGCAAACCATTCCCCTGTCCGTCCAAACCCGGTTTGTACTTCATCAAAGATGAGTAAGATGTCATACCGGTCACAAATTTCTCTTAATCGCCTTAACCAACGACAGGGAGGCACCACATAACCGCCTTCTCCCTGCACCGGCTCCACAATGACACACGCCACTTCATCAGGGCTAATCTGGTGTTTAAACAGGGTAGCAAAATCGTCTTCCAGCTTATCCGCCCAATATACATCCGGTTCCATATCTCTGGGCGTTTGACGCACATTCGGATAGGGTAATTGATAGGTGAGCCATGATGGTTGAAGAAACCGCCGATACTTACTTTTGGATGTGGACACACTTAACGAACCAATGGTACGCCCGTGGAAACAACCTAGAAACGAGATCACGTACGGACGCTGGGTCACATACTTAGCCAACTTAATAGCCCCTTCAATTGCCTCTGTACCGCTGTTAGCGAAGAAAAAACAATTCAGATCATCCGGTGTGATTTTGCCGAGTTCCTCCGCCAGACGTAAGATGGATTCATAGATGATCACGCCAGATGGACCATGTAAGAGCTGATCAGCTTCTGCTTTAACCGCTGCTACCACTTTAGGATGACGGTGCCCCACATTTTCCACTGCAATTCCTGAGGTGAAATCAAGATATTTTTTTCCATCCGCACCATAATAGTAGCAGCCTTCAGCCTTAACCACCGGCAAATTAGGGTGATCCTTGGCCATACTTGGAGCCAAAAGACGCCCGCGCTCCCTGACCAGTTGCAACCAGGATTGAGTCGTTTTCATTGTCCGTCGCCTCCATCACCATTAACTCAGTATGTCCTACTGGTTCAGCTCTTTTGACGCACGTCCTGCGGTTACGTTGCTTTTTGCTTCTGCATTTGGGCTGCTTTATCGGCATTAAGCCGGCGATTAATAGCCACCAGGGTGATCATTTCATACATCACATTGGCGGCTGCTGCAGCGGTAATTTGGCTGGGATCAAAAGCAGGCAGCACCTCTACACAATCAAAGCCGACAATATTTAAACCTTTCAAGCCCCGGATTAAGTGCAGCCCGTCCCGGACAGAAGGCCCTGCTACTTCTGGGGTTCCTGTTCCCGGTGCATACACGGGATCAAAGAAATCAATATCAAAGGTGACGAAAACAGGACGATCCTTCACCCGTTCATGAATAATGTCCACCATCTGCCCGGCACCCAGTTCAAACAGTTCTTCACTGGAGAAAACCGCAAATCCCAGCTCGCGGGCGACCTCCAAATCAGTGGAATCATATAAGGGACCGCGGATCCCGATCTGGATGGAAGCTGAGGGATCAATAATCTCTTCTTCCACAGCACGCTTAAAAGGTGTACCGTGCATATACTTTTCACCGAAATAGCTGTCCCAAGTATCACTGTGGGCATCAAACTGGATCAAAGCCAATGGGCCATACACTTGAGCTGCGGCGCGCAACTCAGCCAAGGTAATGGAATGATCACCTCCCATGGCAATGGGGATAATGCCTCTGTTGAAAATGGGCAGCATCTGCTCCACAATACGCTCATAGGATTGTTTAATGTACCCTGGAGCAACGACAAGGTCTCCGTAATCCACTCCGGAAACAAGATCAAAGATGGCCGTGTTTTGCTCTACGTTAAAGGGCCTGAGCAAGATGGAAAAATCCCGGATGGCCTGCGGACCGAACCGGGCCCCAACCCGAAACGAAGCACCGGTGTCAAAGGGAATGCCGGTGACAACAAAATCCATGTTATCATCCAGCTCTTCTTTATAAGGCAGGCGCATAAAGGTACGCGGTCCTGTAAAGCGGGGGGATTGGGATGAATCTTTTGGTTCATAGACAGCCATGAACAGTTCCTCCTTTCACCCCTTAAACATGCAAATTCTGTGCCAAAATCATTTCCTTATTCCATACTTTTTTAATTTTCTTACCACAGAAGGCTGGCTTATGCCCAGCATACGGGCCATTTCTACCGTTGTACGACAGGTTTGGCTGGCCTTTAACAGCAGTTGCTTTTCCACTTCTTCCAAAATAGCCGGCAAAGGTTTGTGCTCAGCCAGCATATGTTCAATGCCCATGAGACCAGGCTCAGTCTGAGAACGCTGGTAATTTTCCGGCAAGTCTTCTAGCTTAATAAGAGAGGAAGAAGAAGTAACCACCAGCCGTTCAATCAGATTCTCAAGTTCGCGCACATTACCTTTCCAAGGGTGATCCAACAGTTGTTGAACCACTTTTTCATCCACTTGGCGATAACGGCCGTGCTTACGACTATACTTATCCACAAAAAAACGGATCAAAGCTAAAACGTCCTCTGGACGTTCACGCAACGGGGGGATATGAATAGGCACAACATTGAGGCGGAAAAAGAGATCCTGCCGGAACTGTTTTTCTTTCACAGCCTGCTCCAGATCCCGGTTAGTGGCCGCAATCAGGCGAATGTCTACAGAGATTGGCTTACGCCCACCTACTCTGTAAAATTGTTGCTCCTGAATAAATTTAAGCAGCTTTACTTGCAATAAAGATGAAAGCTCTCCCACTTCATCCAGAAACAAGGTTCCACCATGAGCCAGCTCGGCAAAACCGGGCTTCCCTTTGCTTTTGGCCCCTGTAAACGCCCCTCCGTCATAGCCAAAGAACTCCGACTCAAACAAAGACTCCGGAATGGCGCTGCAGTTCACCTCAATAAACGGGCCGTCTCTGCGTGCGCTGTGCTTATGAATCCAACGGGCAATAGCGGACTTTCCCACACCCGACTCCCCTAGCAACAAAACCGTAACATCTACTTCGGCCACTTTCTTCGCTGCTTTTAGCACTTGCATCATGGCTGTGCTTTCCGCCACCAAACCATTTACTCGCAGCGTTTGATCCCTTAACAAGGCCAGCTCACTTTTCACCCTGGCCATCTCTTCTTCCATTTCATCCAGATGTTCCTTAATTTTGATCAGTTCCGTCACATCATAGGAATAGCTGACCACGAAAACAATCTCACCGGAGGGATGAAAGACTGGAATGCCTGTCACAAGCAGCTTCTTGCCGGTCCGGCTGGTTTGCACCAGCGTCACTTTTTCCTTTCTTTTCAACACTTCCGGTGTGATTGCCGGCCTGAACACCCCTTCTTTCTCCAGATCATATACATTGCGGCCGATCAGCTGTTCCGAATCGGTTCCGTACTGGGCTCCGCACGCTTGACTCACTTTTACGATTTTGCCAGTCGTATCTGTCACCAATAAATCTTCCTGCAATGAATACAAAATAGCTTCTTCCATACTCCATTCCTTCAGGCCTCTATCCTTATACATCCCCTTCAGCTGCATGTACCTCTCACCCTTTTATTCAAAACTGAATAATAAATAATTCCCAAAGCTTCATTGTGATTGGTTTTAACCTTTTTTAACCTTTACAATACTTTTTATTCATTATAGAATAATTATTTATTTCTGAATAGAGTTGGACGACTATGCAAATTTACAATTGTTGATTGTACATATAAAAAACTGTCCCGTCACATATATCGAGGGACAGTTTTTTATGCTCTATCCATAATTAGAAGCCGCTGAAAAAATCGTGTATTTGACCATTCAAGATTTTAATGAGAAATGGGCAGGGCGAAAGTTGCGAGGATTTGCCGAAGCGCAGGAAGCCCTCGAGCGAATGTTTGAAGAACGTTATCATTAACTAAATAGGGATTGCTGAAAAAGTTTCATTTTTTAAGTTTTAACTTGCTCAATTTAAGTTTCTTGGTAGACTATTTTTTTCTTGAAGACGTAAGTAAAACCATATAGCAAAAAAAGACAAAAAGAGAGCGTAACCAGTGCCATAAGTTCATTGTAAAATACTGTAAACTAATCGCTGTTTCACTGGTCTCTGGTAAGCGAGTATATATGCGATCAAGTCCATAACAGCGCTTGCCTTCACCAAACTTACCTTCAGCTTTATTCCGTTCGCAAGCATCTTGACGTGCCAGTTTCTTAAGTTCAGGTTGGACCTCTTTGGCAGGACGACCGAGGGGTGGTCCACTCAGACGAATTCCTCGTGCCTGGCAATACCGACGGTTTTCACGTGTCCGATATAGCTGATCAGCAATCACAGCTTCTGGATAGCAACCAAAGCGGGCACGATAAGCCTCGACAGAGGCTTGCAATGTGTTGCCTTCATGGAAGTTGTCCCAGCTTATGTGTTCGATCAGGGTGTATCCCTCGATGACACTGATAACCACCTTGGCCCCAAATTCAACTGGTGCTTTCGCTTTGCCCCGCACAATAGGACGAACATGGGGTTGTTCAATGCTGACAATGCGGTCCTCAATCC